>NZ_FQVH01000029.1:11678-32353 GCF_900129075.1 Caldanaerobius fijiensis DSM 17918 | reverse complement strand
TCTTTCTTCTCATACTTTTCATATCCAAGCTCTGTAGAAAGCTCTGCTTCAAGCATTTCTTGGATAGTATCTTTAAAAAGGTTTTTTAATGACGCATAAAGGTCTGGAATAGATTGAATATTGTTTTCACTGATGAAATTTTTTAATTGTTCCTTTGTCAAAATTGACATTTTTAAAAACCTCCTTCTCGGTTTGTTTTATTTTTGAATTCTTACCAAGAAAGAGGTTTTTAATCATTTTACACAAAATTTTTTACAGTCTCAAACATAATGATTAAATCGCCAAAAAAATTGGGGTAATTTACTTTACCCCGCCTTTTTATATTTTACGTTTTTAAGTAACACTATAGGTGTTTGTTGATCACTATTTCCTGCAGGATTTTCTTTGAATATGTTCACGAGTTCCTCTATGCTCATACCTATGCCCGATGAAAAACCTACAATATCAGCGCAACCTATATCATTGGCATCTACAATAATGGCATCAATACCTGTAGCCTTTTTTATGGCGTCACATACCTTGTGAGGGTCTTTTGGTCCCAGCACGATGTGCCTGTGATATGGTGGCATTGTGCCTGCCACATCATCTATAAGGGCTACTTGCCTTCCCGCAACTTTGAAGAACCAGCCTTTTCTTTTAAACAGCTTGCCTATGGCGCCAATCCCGGCTGCTAAAAGTATTCGCATGCAGCCACTCTCATTTATAGCCAGCTGCATAGACTGGGGAGATGTAAGGCTTCCATGCCTTTGTGGAAATTTGCAGAGGAATCTGGCCAGCATACCAACCTTTACATCACCTGGCAAATAGGCTCTCCCCTGGGTGATAGCTACGACGCTTTCGGCTATGGCTACTATATCGCCTGGCTCAGCGATATTCTCTATGTATTTTTTTACAACAGACACAATATCGTCTTTTTCGGTAATTACGTGGGTACGAAGGGGTATCCTATACATTAAAACACCTCTTGGTAGCAATTTATATCTAATATTATACTATATGTGATAAATATTTCAAATAAAATTAAGAACTGCTATTGATAAGAACAAGGTTTTCTCTCTTAATTTTTTAATCTATAATCAGGGTCGGTGATCTTAAAGTTACCTTTTAAACCCGGTGTTATGTATACTTCTTTGTTGTCTGTTACAAATACAGCTTCTACTCCCTGTAGGCTTTCAATTACTTTCATGCCCTGATCTAATCCCATGACGAAGGTCTTTGAAAGGGCATCAGCATCTACTGATTTATCCGTAATTATTGTCACGCTGTAAAGGTGATTGTCAGCGGGATAACCGGTGAAAGGATTTAGTAAGTGATGATAAAGCTTGCCGTTTTTTTCAAAAAATCTCTCGTATACCCCTGATGTTACTACAGCTTTATTTGACACTTCTACTATCCCCAGATATTCTCCCCTTGGCTTAAAAGGTGTCTGTATACCTATGCGCCAGGGACGACCATCGGGCCTTGTACCTATAGTTAGGATATTTCCACCCAGGTTTATGATGGCGTGTTTTACTCCCTTAGTTTTTAATACTTCTGCCACCTTGTCTGCCGCGTAGCCTTTAGCAATACCACCCAGATCTATGCTCATGCCTTTATTTTTCAGCATGATAGCCCTGTTTTTGTCGTCAAATATGATTTGCTTATAGTTTACCAGAGGCAGTTTATTTTTTATTTCTTCAGGAGAAGGTACTCTAGCTTTATCAGTGCCTATATTCCAGAGGTTTACTATAGGTCCTATGGTGATGTCGAAGTACCCTTTTTCCAGGCTGGCATAGTATACGGCTTTTTTTAATACGTAAAAGGTGTCATAAGAAACCTTTACAGGCTTTATGCCAGCGTTTTCGTTGATTTTGCTAACTTCGCTGCTTTTTATATTTACGCTCATTCTGTTCTCTATGTCCTTTATGCTATTAAAGCCATCCTCCATCACTTTTTCAGGCACCCGATCGTATATAGTTATTGTACAGTAGGTGTCCAGGGCAAATAGAGTTTTAGATATAGGTTCTGCGTTTTTTGTCGTACACCCTGAGAATATTATGATGAAGATAAATAATGATATAAAAAATATATATAAAAGTAATGGGTGTTTTTTCATTTGTTTACCTCCATAAGTAACCAACTTGGTTTATATTCTAACACATTGGCATTTAAAGTACAAGGTTAATCTTTTGGGATATTCAATTTAAAAAGTATAGACAAGAAAATATTTTTGTAATAAAATAATCGTGATACAGGACTTTTATAGAGTGGGGGGAGAGGAGATTATGGGTCATGATAAAAGGATTGTAATCGTTGGTGCTGGGTACGGAGGTGTACACGCTGCTAAGCTCTTAAATAAAAAGCTTAAAAAGGAGGATGGGGTGCAGATAACCCTCATCGATAAAAAGCCTTACCACACATTAGTGACAGACTTACACGAGGTTGCGGGCGCCAGATTGGAACCTGATAGCGTTCGTGTGTATTTGCATAAGATTTTTGCAGGCAAAAAAGTAGATGTGATAACCGATGAAGTAGAAAAAATTGATTATGAAAAGCAACAGGTAGTTGGCAAAGCAGGGCAGTACGGATATGACTATCTGATCATCGCTGTGGGCAGTGAGCCATGTGATTTTGGCGTACCTGGTGTATTTGAGCACGGTTTTACAGTGGGATCACTGGAGTTGGCAACTAAGACAAGAGATCATATTGAAGAAATGTTCAGAAAGGCTAGCGTAGAAAAAGATGTAGAAAAGAGAAAAAAAATGCTTACTTTTGTGGTGGCAGGTGCAGGGTTTACGGGAATAGAGACTGCAGGTGAATTGGTAGAATGGACACGTGATTTATGCAATAAGTACCATATAGACCGTAATGATGTGAAAGTTATGGTTGTGGAGGCACTAGGTAACATACTGCCTAATTTAAACCAGAAGCTGGCAGCCAAAGCTTTTAAATACTTGACAAAACGTGGAGTGAAAATTTTAACTAATTGTGCTATAACTAAAGTATGTGAAGACTATGTGGTGCTAAAAGATGGAAGTAAGATAGAGACGAAAACCCTTATATGGACGTGTGGAGTTCAGGGAAACAGGAGTGCTGAAAACTTTGGATTGGAGTTGAATAGGAGATTTAGAATACATACCAATGAGTACATGCAGGCGGCAGGAAAAGAAAATGTATATGTAATAGGCGATGTGGCTTATTACGAGTACGAAGGAAAACCTGTTCCACAGGTTGTAGAAACTGCGCTGCAGACTGCTGAGACTGCTGTGCACAATATAATAGCAGATATATATGGCAGTTCCAAAAAGCCTTTTAAACCAAACTATCATGGGTTTATGGTGTCTTTGGGTAGCCGATACGCTGTAGCAGAATTGATGGGTGTATCACTCTCAGGTTTTCTAGCTATGGCGATGAAGCATCTGGTAAATATACATTATTTGTTTGGGGTAGCCGGCCTAAATGCTGTTTTATCATATATTATGCACGAATTCTTTGAGGTTAAAGGCAATCGTTCGCTGTTAGGAGGTCACGTTGCTGCTAGGATGCCTATATTGTGGCTGGTATGTCTAAGGGTATATGTAGGTGCGCTGTGGCTGATTGAAGGGATAAGCAAAATACAACAGGGTTGGCTTAATCCTTCAAAGATATTTATAATAAATACTTCTGACGTGTCAGGAGCTACGGCCAAGGCTGGTGAGGCAGCAAATACAGCGCAGAAGTTGCAGCCGCTGTTAAAGCAACCTCCGGCTATTTATAAGTGGTTTATGGACACTTTTGTAACACCGCATGCTTTTGTATTTCAGGCTATGGTAGTCCTCACAGAGGTGGCTATAGGTTTAGCGCTGATTGCGGGGTTGTTTACTGTTTTAGCATCGGCGGGTTCTATATTCCTTTCGTTGAACTTTATCCTCTCTGCAATGGCTGACAAGTCGATACTGTGGTATATATTTGCAGCTATTGCTCTTATGGGAGGAGCAGGAAGGACATGTGGACTGGACTACTATGTGATACCGTGGATAAAGAACTGGTGGGCTAGGACTCCTTTTGCCAGGAGAACATATCTGTACATCAGTTAAAGTGATGGGAAAGAAGGCGTCCGGTTGAAAAAAGGCGATATCGTCGTGGCGCTTTTTATGGCGATTTTGGCTGTAGTTTTGCTGGGTTTTTACAACATAACATCAAATCGTCATTATGCTCATAAATATGCGGTTATAACAGTGGATGGCAAGTTTTATAAAAAGGTCTCCCTGGATGACACCAATTATCAGCAGAAAATTCCTGTTGTTACAAAGTACGGCAAAGATATATTGATGGTTAAAGATGGTGGAATAAAAGTCATCTACGCTGAATGCCCTGATAAGATATGTATTAAAGAGGGTTTTATTGACAAACCGGGGCAAAGCATTGTGTGTTTGCCGTTCCGAATAGTAGTAGAGATAAAAGGTGAAAAAAATGCCCAAATCGACCAGGTCGTATATTGATTGGAACTCCCTATCGGGAACTCGAAAGTTGGTTTTTTTGTCTATATTGATAGCTAATTCTCTAGCTTTATACATTATAGAAGGAATGATTCCTGTTCCTTTTATTGTGCCAGGTGCTAAATTGGGGCTTGCCAACATAATAACTGTAATATCGCTTTATTTATTCGGATTTTACAACACTCTTGTAGTAATAGGGGTGAGGATACTTTTGTCCGCGTTTTTTGCGGCGTCACCCTCTTCTTTTTTCTACAGCATTGGTGGCGGACTTTTAAGCCTTGTGGCCATGTTTGCCGTGAAAAACCTGGGAGGAGATAATGTAAGCGAGATTGGAGTAAGCGTTATAGGAGCTGTATTTCACAATATCGGCCAGATGGCGGTGGCTGCTCTGATATTGCAAAATGTCAACATAATGATTTATGTTCCCGTTTTGATGATAGTGGGTATAGGGACAGGTATTTTTGTAGGCTTATCTGCCAGATTCGTAATGAATCACTGGAGAAAATTAAAAGGAATAAATCTATATTGATAAAGGTGATTTAATGGATAAGTTTTGGAATGATTATCCTGAAATACAAAGAGATCTTGAAGAAGTAATAAATATAATGAAAAAATCTTTCAGCAATGGTAGTAAATTTATACAGGGCGTGTTGAGGGATATGATACACGCCGGAGGAAAGATGATTCGCCCTGCATTTGTGATTCTGGGGGGAAGGTTTGGCCAGTACGACAGGAAAAAATTATGTCCTCTGGCAGCTGTGGTCGAGATGCTTCATTTGGCCACTCTTATCCATGATGATATAATAGATAACGCTTTGATAAGGCGGAGTAAACCTACGATTCAAGCGGAGCACGGTAAAAATTATGCCGTGTTTATTGGCGATTTTTTGTTCTCTCAGTGCTTTTTGCTTTTGTCTGATAACATTGCTGTAAAAGATATTAAGAAGGTGTCAAAGTCGGTATCCAGGATATGCAAAGGTGAGATTGAACAATTTGAAAGTCAATATGATGTCAATGTTACAGTTACCCAGTATTTAAGGAGAATAGCTGCGAAAACTGCTGTTCTTTTTGCGTTGAGCCTTTATATAGGCGCATATGAGAGCAATTGTGGCGAGTCTTTATCTAGAGCGCTGGCCAGCATCGGCTACAATGTAGGAATGGCTTTTCAAATCATTGATGATATCCTGGATTTTACAGGAGAAGAAAGAGTGGTAGGCAAACCTTTGGGCAATGATATCCGGCAGGGCATTTTTACTTTGCCCATGATTTACGCGTTGCAAGAAGATGAGAGAGGAGAAATGAGCCGTATGCTCTGTGAAAGACCCTATAGTGAAGAGCAGGTGAAAAGATTTATTGAATTTGCTAGACAAACGGGTGGAATAGAGCGAGCTCGAAAACTGGCTAGAAAATACACTCAAAAAGCCTTTGATAAAATATCTTCTTTAAAGGAATGCCCCAGTAAACAGGTGCTGGCTGAGATTACAGAAAAACTTCTATACAGGGTTTATTAAGGCAAAAAAGGAGCATCCCATAATATAATTGGGATGCTCCTTTTTATTATTTTGCGTTCTTTAAAGCTTCTGTAGCTAATTCTTTAAAAGTCTTGGATGATTCAGTAGCCCCTGTAACCGTATCTACTTTAGCTGGATCCTGTTTATCTATAAGTTCTTGTTGCAATTTTTCGTCTACTTCTTTAGGAGTGATGTTGTTTTTCGCTTTCATTTTTTCAGCGTATTGCTGATCGTTTCTTTTAAGTACTCCATCTTTATTCACTTCATTATAGATTACATTAGTTATTTTGCCATCTTTTACAGTGATTTCTATCTGCCCTTTCCAGCCGTGGCTGTCAAAGGTAGATTGTTCTGCTTTATAAGTACCATCTTTATAGGTCCCGCTACTAGCACTTTTGGAAGAGCAACCAGTAAGAACGGCAGTAGTTAACATTCCTGCCAAAGCTATGGCCACAATTTTTTTCATAAAATTCTCCCCTCTGCTAAAATGTGAATTTTATGTTAATAACATTATACCATACTGTTAAGATAATATCAACTTACATCAACAACGAAATTATTGCCATTATAAGCCCTGTTATCTGATATACCTGTATGGTTTTGGCGTTGGCTTTTATAAGTCGTGGTATGTCATTGTAATATTTTTCGGCTATATGTATGGATTGTATAACCAGTGGCAGTGTTATAAAACCCAATAGCCATAGAGGATTTTTGTCTACGATGCTCAGTAATATGAACGATATGTATGAGGCAATGTACAATGCTATATAAACCTTTACACCTTTTTTCTTACCTATACGCACCAGCCAGTTGTACTTATGACCTTGAGCGTCTGCTTCATAATCGGGGAACTGATTTATCCAGAGTATGTTTGTTACTAAAAAGCCTATTGGTAAAGATACTAACAGTACATATATGTCAATTTGGTGAGTCAGAACCAGGTACATACCCGATGTGATTAAAGGCCCGTAAGTTACCCCTACGGCTATTTCACCAAGACCGTTATAGCTCAGCTTAAAGGGTGGTATGCTGTAAAAAGCCGATATTAAAACACCTGAAATGCCTATCCATAATACAGAGGGTTCGCAAAAGAGCACAATAGCCAATCCTATGCCACATGCCGCGAGCATGGTAAAAAGGGCGATAATTTTAACTTCCTTTATGGTCAATTTACCCTGGACAATAGTTTTTTTGCCCCCACTGAAAGGAGTTCTGTTTTCGGGTTTTATAAAACGGTCTACTCCTGATTCATAGTCGACAATTTCATTGAGGGCATTTTTCCCAATTTCAATAAGGTATATGCCTATTAAAGATAGGCCAAACCAAAAAAAGTTAAATTTACCGGTTCGTCCGTAGGCATATGCTCCGGCAACTATCATAGGAATTGTAGATGCTATCCATATTTTAGGATCAGCCAACTGCCAGAATCCATTCCACAATCTGTGAAATTTTGATTTATTCAAAGTAATCCCCCTCCCGTAGATAAGATAATCCTTAAAAATTGATGAGATTTATAATGCAGTTCTTGATTTACTACAACATAAAATATTATACTATATATGACAGATATTTCAATTATAAACCAAAGCTATTGAAAGAAAATGGAGGAGGATTAATATTAGAAATAGTATTTCTATTTTGACCAACTATTACAGTAAAGTGAAAGACTTTAAGAGTGAGGTATATTTTCAGTTCTGGAACAGACCAGGTTACGAAGTGAGCACTATTAATGGCAATGGAATTGGAGTATTTTTTTATAACTCACAGTTAAATTTTTCTGATGAGATCAGAGGTGTATACGATGGGCTGATAAGTTATATTAAGATAGCGCAGGTTGGTAATGGTGTGCTTGCTGAGATATTCACCGAGCTTGAGACGCGCTATGAGGTGGCGATAGGTGATTCTGTGCCATTTTCACTGGTAGTGTCTTTAGATAGGACGCCGTTGATGCGGTTTTTTAATGGCAAAACGGTAAGACTTATTCCTTCTAGTGAGATGTATTTAAGCCCTACGAAGCTCGTGGAAAAGGTTGTAATGGAGAAGATATCAGGTAAGATAGGGAACTTAATAAAGCAATATGGCTGTAGAGTAATAAACAGAGACGATGACACTAAAGCTGATGTTAGCATATATCTCGGATTGTTACATGAAGCTAAAAATTTTTCTGGATATTGTATAATGTATGATTCCTATGACTGTGAAAGGGCAGCTTTAGATATTTATAAGGGGCTTAAACAGAAGCTTCCTCTGGATGATCACGGATGTATATATAATGAAAAAATCAACGAGGTATTAAAAGGGGTTGTCAGTGTTATCCAGGGAATATAAATAATAGGGTCGATGACGCCCATTTGAGAAGTACCGATTATATAGAAAAAGTGACAGAGGGTCTTTTTAATGGTTTAATGACTTATTTCAGAGAATGTATAGTGGCAGAGATCTGACCGGTAGATTGTTAATAATTATTTAATATCTTTGTAATAAATTAGTGATATACTTATCTCGAGGTGAGGCCAGATGTTACAAAATATGAAGAAATATATATATATTCTGGTCGGCTTGCTGCTTGCTTTTATTATCCTCTTTAACGTGATGAATTTTGGCTCTGTTATAGCCAATATAGCACAAAAAACTGACGTGCCTACATTTGATTATCCTGGAAGCAGGATTATGATAGTGGCACCTCATCCCGATGATGAGTCTATAGGTGCTGCAGGTGTCATAAGAGAGGCTTTGAAGATGCATATACCGGTTAAAGTAGTTATTTTTACGTCAGGAGAGAGCTACAAGCGCGCAGCTATAAATTTTTCGAAACGATTGCACCCTACCAATGAGGATTTTTACAGGTTAGGAGTACAAAGGCAAAAAGAGAGTATTGATGCTATGGAAACACTGGGATTGCCTAGAAAAGATTTGATATTTTTAGGATTTGCCGACGGCAGTTTAAGGTTTTTGTGGGATGATTTCTGGAATACTCCGCGCAGAAGTGGTGGCGTATGGGTTTATCGTTCACCGTATAAGGTAAATGTGTATAGACCTGGAATAGAGTATACGGGGCAAAATGTCTTTGATGCATTTTCATCGGTAGTAAATAGTTTTAAGCCTACGGATATTTTTTATCCAGATCCTAACGACACCAATCCTGACCACTGGGCTGTCAGCAATTTTGTGGTTTATACCATATTACAGCAAAAATACCATATAAGGGAGCACACGTATCTTGTTCACCATCCACAATGGCCTGTACCTTGGATGGCAGTTACTACGCTGGATGAAAACCCGCCGGTAGACCTTAAATGGGAAAGATGGCAGAGATTCCAGTTGAGTCAGGATGAGATAAGTTTTAAGAAAAAGGCTCTGTTACAATATAGGACGCAGATTGAGATAATGCAGCCCTTCTTGATGGCTTTTGTCAGGAAGAGCGAATTGTTTGGGTATGTGCCCAGGGTCAGCATACCCTTGATTTATAAGTTACCATCACTGGATGTGTTGGATAAGACTAATGATTATATAGCTGCAAAAAGCATTGATGGCATGTTTAGCCAGGAGATATATAAAAGTGCAGATTTGGGTGATTTGCGGGTATTCAGGTATAATGACGCACTATGGGTTGGATTGACCACCAAAGCGCCGCTTTCAAATAAAGTAGTGTACCAGCTTCAGATGAGGATATTTTACAAGGATAATAGTATTAAACGCTTGGACGTGGGGATTATAAAAGGCAAACTGGTTGTATACCACAGAGCTTCTAATTCTATAACTGATTGGAATATAGTAAATATGCGTAAATTTAAAAGAAATATGTGGTATGAAATTAAATTACCTGAAGAGGAAAAGATTGATTATATATTTATGGGTAGCCAGGCATTGTATAGAGGCAGGCTGATAAGCAGAATACCGTGGAAGGTTTATAATTATAATATTAATGATGAGTTTGGTGATGTAATTTGATGTATAAACAGAGGTCCATTTTTGATGATGATATGGATCGCAATAAGCCCCTGGCTGACAGAATGAGACCTCAGAATCTGGACGAGTTTGTGGGTCAAGAGCATATATTGGGAAAAGGCAAGCTTTTGAGAAACCTGATAGAAACAGACAGCATAACATCCATGATTCTCTGGGGACCGCCAGGCGTAGGCAAAACCACCCTGGCTATGATCATCGCTCATATGACCAATTCCAATTTTATTACGTTTAGTGCTGTTACCTCTGGCATAAAAGAGATAAAGCAGATCATGGAAAAGGCTGAGGCTGAGAGCAGGTTTGGGAGGAAAACTGTGCTTTTTATCGATGAAATTCACCGCTTCAATAAGGCGCAACAGGATGCTTTTTTGCCTTATGTGGAAAAAGGCGATATCATATTGATCGGAGCGACTACAGAAAACCCTTCTTTTGAGGTGAATTCGGCGCTGTTATCCCGCTCCAAGGTCTTTGTCATGAATCCATTGAGCGAAGAAGACCTTATGGTTTTGCTCAAAAGAGCTCTGGAGGACAAACAGCGCGGTCTGGGGCAGTACGATGTAGTGATAAGCGACGAACAGCTGCAAAAAATAGCTACCTTTGCCAATGGCGATGCCCGGGTAGCGCTGAATACCCTGGAGATGGCTGTTACAGGCTGCCCTGTCGACGACAGCGGCAGGCGAGTGATAACAGATGCTATACTGGAGGATGCCATGCAGAGGAAATCCCTGCTGTACGACAAGCAGGGAGAAGAGCATTATAACCTCATTTCGGCGTTCCACAAGTCCTTGAGAAACAGCGATTGTCAGGCAGCAGTTTACTGGCTGGCCAGGATGTTGGAGGCAGGGGAGGATCCCCTGTACGTGGCCAGGAGGATGATACGCTTTGCCTCAGAGGACGTAGGGCTGGCTGACCCCAGGGCGCTGGAGATAGCGGTGGCGGCCTATGACGCCGCTCATTATATAGGAATGCCTGAGTGCAGCGTAAACCTGGCCCAGGCGGCCGTGTATCTGGCGCTGGCTCCTAAATCCAATGCGGTGTATGTGGCTTACAACAGGGCAAAGGCGGACGCATTGAAGACTCTGGCAGAAGGAGTGCCTCTCCACCTGAGGAATGCCCCTACAAGGCTTATGAAAGAACTGGGGTATGGCGATGGGTATAAGTACGCTCACGATTACGAGGACAAAGTGACAGACATGCAGTGCCTGCCTGATAATTTGAAGGACAGGCGTTATTACCAGCCGACTGAATCAGGCCTGGAAAAGAATTTTAAGCAGAGGATGGAACAGATAAACAACTTAAAGAAAAAGATGAGGCAGAAGCAGTTTACAAATCCCTGTGAGTGAATTTTACGGAGCCGTAAATCACCAGAAAGACGATGTATGCAAAGATGTACCCTATCATATAAGGACTGGGCTGGGATTGAGCGCCGAAAAGCCCACCTGTCATAAAGCTAAATCCTTCTGATGTGCTTAAGAGCTCTGAGGTCATTTTTCTAAAGATCACATCAGTAGGCATTATAAGACTTGTAATTATGCCTGCGTTGATCAAGCCCTGCCCCTGCCCTTTGGGTATTAATGTCCCTATCTGTTCCAGGATGCCGCCTATCATGGCAATGCCGTACGCCATGACGCTTATGACACCTGTATTGACGGTGGATAATATAGAGCTCATGCATATGACAAAGGACAGGAAGGCTATAGGACCCAGGTCAAAATAAAACATCGCCTTCAGAATGTTAGAAAATTGAAATGTCAACTTGTTCCCTGTAGCCACGTTGAGGCCGATTATGGCCAGGAAGAAAAGGGAGCTATAAACGGTGAGGATGATCCCGTAGCCTATAAATTTGCCCAGTACAACCTCATACCTTTTTATGGGTTTTACCAGCACTGCGTATATGGCACTGCTCTCCACGTCTCCTGATATGGCGCTAACCGATGTCAATACGGTCAAAAATGCTACTATGAAGCTGCCAAAATAAAGCCCTGCTGATAGAAGCTGTGAATATTGTATGTAGTAAAAGACGTTGGTGAGATTATCACTGTTGGCAGTGTTTTTGAAGACCATATGCAGGCCGTACCCATAGATGGCGAGAAACCCTGCGGTAAGCAGGGCTACAAAGAGCAAAGCCCGTTTTCTGGCCATTTCCTTTATGGTGTATTTAATGATGGTCAGCATTTTGTTCATCCTTTCCTAGCAGGGTTATAAATAGCTCTTCCAGGGAATCAGTGTGATTTTTAAGCTCGTAGAGCCTGGCTCCTGACTCAACTACTATTTTTGATATCAAGGGGATGTCATCCCTGTTCTTTACTGTAAGTACCATGGTATTCCCGCGGATTTGAAAGTCATCGCCCATGGACGACAGTTTATCTACCAGGTCAGAAGATACTCCTTCTGCTGTTATCTCAACCCTGGTGGTCTTCTTGAGGAGCTCGTCAAGTCTTCCCTTGGCTATAATGTGTCCGTGGTTTATAATAGCTACTTCATCGCATACCATCTCCACTTCGCTTAAAAGGTGGCTGTTTAAAAATACGGTTTTGCCCATGGCTTTAAGCCCTTTTATAATCTCTCTCACTTCTATGCGCCCTACCGGGTCTAGTGCTGAGGTAGGCTCATCCAGAAATACGACGTCAGGGTCAGGCAAAAGGGCTATGGCAAGGCCTATCCTCTGTTGCATGCCCTTGCTGTAATTCTTGATTCTTTTTGATTCGTGCCCTTTTAGTTTTACCAGTTCTATAAGCTCTTCAATCCTTTTGCTGGGGTTTTTTATTTTATATAACTGGGCGTGAAATTCCATAAGCTCCTTACCTGTCATCCAGTCGTGGTATTTGAAGCCCTCGGGCAGGAATCCGATTTTTTCTCTGACAGTTACATCGCCTAATGGCTTTCCCAGAATGTAAGCAAGACCTGAGGTGGGGTACAATAGCCCCACCAGTGTCTTTACAAAAGTGCTTTTTCCTGCGCCGTTGGGTCCCAGGAAGCCAAATACCTGACCGCTGTCCACGGTCAGGTTTATATCACAAAAACCCCCTTTGCCGTTGAACTGCTTTGTCAGGTTGTACGTCTCTATTATCATGGGATCACCTCATAGATTGGGCTATTTGAATGAGCTGGTCTGGCTGCAGGTTTGATGATTGAAGCGTGTATATTACGTCGCCTTTAACCCATGCCAGTGTACTGTATTGGTAATTCTGATTTTTGAGGCGGTGTACCACCAAGATGCCCGGATTGCCGTTTATAGTCACGTTTTGGGCTTCGCTGCTGTTGTATTTGTCATTGGCAAGAGGCACAGGTATGGTGTTTTTCCAGTCCTTTATTGCGGCTATCTGTTTTTTGATATTGTCGGGCAAAAACGGCAGGTTTATGACGGCATCCCTTACCTCATTGAGGTCCACGCCCTCGGGCACGGTGATTTCAGGAACTTTTACGGTGCCCATGGTGAGGAAAGAACCGTTTTTGTCCTGACCTTTTGCATCTTTCATACCTATATTGGCTATATCGCTGAGGTTTACGGTAAACGTCTTTCCTTTCAAACTCTCAGGGAACAGCTTGGTTCCGCCAAAGGTTTTTATCAGGCTGTTGACTTTATCTACGTTGAGCTTAAATTCTATTTTTCTGCTTTTCTCTATATTTAAATATTGAATTTTAAAATTATCTACTTGTGGTATGCTTATATCGTACTCCAGAGATGCTTTAAACTTATCCACTTCGTCAGGTTGAAACGTTTGAAATACTTGATCGCCGGTGATTTTTATGTCGCCAAATTCTTTGAGGTCGATGTTGTTGATGCCGTTTTGCTGAAATTGCATCTGCATCTTCTGTATATCATCAGGGGTTATGGTGACGGCCTGGAATTTGTTGAGCCTGAAAAGGCTCAATAGGTGGGCTTCCACATCTCTCACAGGGGGAAAGATGATGGATGACGCGATAAAGACAACGGCCGCTGCCGTTGCGATGTATTTTTTATACCTCTTTACCATATTGAACACACCTCTCCTTTTCATCATTTTTTTGCTCCACATAAGCCATGCTGTATCGGCGTTTATGGGCGGTACGTACATGGCTTTGCTCACAAAGCTGTCGATTTCTTTTAACTCCTTTAGCTTGGATCTGCATCTTGGGCATTGCATTATATGCGATCTCACTTCTCTGTGGGTGTTGTCGTCCAGTTCATTGTCTATATAGGCCTGAAGTGTTCCTTCGTCGAAGCACATATTTTACACCTCGCTTTCAAATAGCTTTTTGAACTTTCTCTGAGCCCTGGCTATAGTGGTGCCCACTGAGGATTTTTTTATGCCCAGAGCGCTGGCGATTTCCTCGTAGCTGTATCCCGAATGCTTGAGCACCAGGCACATCATGTCTTTTGTGTCCATCTTCATAAGTATTTCTCTGGCTTTTTTGCGTTCCATCATGTCTATAGCTGCGTCTTCTGGGGAGAAAAGCAAATCCTGAAAAAGTGCTTTTTGCTCGCGGCTTTTCAGGTTTTTCTCGGTCCTTATGCGGTTATAAGCTATGTTCATGGCCACCTTGCACAACCAACCTCCTATACTGGCGGTATCGGCGGGAGGGTTTGTATAGAGTTTTAAAAAGGCCTCTTGAGCCACATCCTGGGCCAGGATGTCATCTCCTAAGGTGAGTGCTACCTGCCGGCATACTTTGTGATAATAGGCTTCAAAGATCTCTTTAAAATTCTCGTGTTGAATTTTGATCACCCCCGCCCTGTTTCACTATATAAACACATCAAAAAGCTGTTTTGTGACATATATCACAGTTTTTTATTTTATTTATAGTAAAATAAATCTGGCTCTAAAATATTGTAACGAGGTGGTATTGTGGCTTTAAGAAAGATTATAAAAATCGATGAGGAAAAATGCAATGGATGCGGCTTATGTGTTTCACCCTGTGTAGAAAGCGCCATCGCCATAATTGATGGCAAGGCAAGGGTAATAAGCGAGGAGCTATGTGACGGAGCAGGGTTCTGCCTCAATGTATGCCCCACAGGGGCGTTGACCATAGAGGAAAGAGAGGCAGCGCCTTTTAACGAGCAGGCTGTTATAGAGCACAAGAGAAAGCTAAAGGCGGACAGCTGTGTATTTTGCGGCAATACTCAGTACGATGCGCCTATTCTGGAATACAGATATAAGGGCGAAACAAAACACGTGTGTGTCAGGTGCCTGCCTGCCCTGATTCACGGTTAAAATGCTTACATCACCTCAATACTTCAGGACTTTAATGTTATTTTAATTATTCCGGGCTATAATAAATTTTAGCCCGATGAAAAGTCCTGGCATGATATTGAGGTGAGTTTTTATGTGTGGAATATGCGGTTTTTATGGTGATATATCTGGTCGCATGCACGAATACGATTTAAAGGAAATGCTCAGCATTATTCGGCATAGGGGACCTGATGATGAGGGGATATTTTAACAGATCTTACATTGAAGGTTACTTTACTGGAAAACATAAAGGCAATCATACAGGCAGGCAAATTTGGACGCTGGTAGTGTTTGAAATATGGCATAGATTGTACATAGATGGCATGGCCAATGACAAAAAGGTGCCCTATGCGATTAGCGTTATGTAAAAAAAAGAGGCTCTTAAGAGCCTCTCTTTAGTATTAATTGTTATATTCGCCTTGCTGTTCCAATTGTACATTGTCATGGTCAGCGGTGTTGGACTTTTCTGTTTCTGTTGCTTTGTTCTCCTTTTCTGACGCTTTGTTTTCCTTATCCTGACCGCTGTCTTGTGCAAGAATCTTGCCATTTCCTGCATCCACTTTTACGTCAATTATGCTATTGCTGGTTTTAACCTCTACGCTGTAAACCAGGTTGCCATTTTCATTATCCAGTTCTACCTTTGTAACGGTACCAGCTACGGCTTTTAACGCTGATGCCTTTGCCTGTTCCGCGGTTATTTTGGCCATTGATGCCAGTTGTGTACTTTCCTGTTTTTCATTATCTTTGACGTCTTTTACTTTGTCGGTAGTATCATCCTGTGGGCTTGCGACCTTAATTGTGCTGATGTATGCAGGCTGCTGGTTATTGACATTTACCGCCTTTTTAACTGGAGTTGCATTGGATGCAGCCTTCGCTATACCGCCGTACAACGTCACCCCTGAGGCTAGTCCCAGTACCATTGCTCCTGTTACCACGTAGGAAATTAGTTTTTTGTTCATCTCACATCTCCCTTTCTGTTTTTATATTCAGTTGATGATCATCAACCTGAGTTTATTTTATTTTTTTTAGATTAATCTCACATTAATCGTTGATTAATATAAAATTAAAATTCAAGGTGGGATTTTAATAAGAATTTAATGTGGTTTTGCTACAATATTTGTTGGTAATAAAAGATCAGAGAGGTGAACATCAATGCGAATACTTGTGGTGGATGATGAACCCCATCTGACAGATATTTTGTATAAAAGCCTGAAGGAGGAAGGGTATAGTGTAGATGTTACCCGGAATGGTATGGATGGGTATGAATATGCTAAAACTGGTGTTTACGATGTTATAATCCTCGATATAATGCTGCCGGGTATGGATGGGATAGAGGTATTAAAGAATTTGAGGAATATAGGTATTAACACACCTGTATTGATGCTCACTGCTAAAGATGCTACAGAGGATAAGGTCAATGGCCTGGATTCAGGAGCTGACGATTATCTGACCAAGCCCTTTGAGCTATCTGAATTGTTGGCGAGGGTGCGGGCTCTTTTAAGGCGTGAATCTGAAAATAAAAGCCCTATCTTGAAAGTTGGAGATCTTGAGCTTAATACATTGACCCATCAGGTTAAAAGGGCTGGTAGAGAGATCACATTAACCAGCAAAGAATACGCTATGTTGGAATATTTGATGCGAAATGCCAACCGTGTCTTGAGCCGTTCTCAGATTGCTGATCACGTATGGGATTACGAGTTTGACGGGCTCTCAAATATAATCGACGTATATATACGTTATTTGAGAAAGAAAATAGACGATGATTTTCCCGTAAAGCTTATACATACCGTGCGGGGTAGTGGCTACTGTTTAAAGGGGAGTTAAAGGATGGTGAATATATGTACTTTCCAATAAAGCTTAAACTGACCATATGGTATACCTTTCTTTTGGTGGCTGTAATCGTCGTTTTTAGTGTTGCGATATATTTTAGCCTGCAGAAAATGATGATTATAAGTGAAGATGCATTGCTCAAAACACAGGTAAATCAGGTAGTTTCCAACCTGGATATAGAAAACGGAAAAATAAAATCGGGAGAGGAGCCATTTTACGCCAATACCAGTTTATACGGTGCATTGTATTCATATCCCGATATGGCACTTCTGGAGTCTAATTTGTCAGCAGAGGTGTTAAAAACATACGAGTCAGGGGGAATGGATTTTATCGATAAGTACAGGACGATAAAGATAGGGTATGATAGCTGGCGCGTTTATTCTAATAGGGTTCGTTACAACGGAAAAATCATTGGGATAATCGTATTAGCACAGCCACTGAATTTATTAAATGTAGCTATGAAGAACTTATTTTTGCTGTATTTGATATCGATACCTGCTACAATTATTATTGCTATCGTTGGTGGGTTATTTCTGGCTAGCCGCTCGCTTAAACCAGTAGATCGCATGACAAAAGTGGCTTATGAAATAAGCATGGGAGATCTTTCTAAAAGATTAAATATACCGTATACCAATGATGAGATTGGTCGACTGGCACGCACTTTTGATGCCATGATAGACAAGATAGACGATTCCTTTAAAAGGCAAAGGCAATTTACCAATGACGCATCCCACGAGCTGAGGACACCTATAGCTGTCATTCAAAGCCAGGCGGAATCTGCTTTAAATTTTTCTCATTCGGAGGATGAATATAGAAGTGCTCTAGCCACCATATTAAGTGAAGCCAGGCATATGGGCAAACTTGTTTCCGATCTGTTATTTTTGGCCAGAAGTGATTCCAGGGCTGAAAAGTTACACATGGAAGAACTGAATTTCGGCGAATTAGTTGAGGGAATAGTGGCTGTGCTAAAGCCCATTGCGCAAGATAATGGTATTGATCTTAAAGTAATTGAGAATGGGGATTTTATAGTACGAGGAGATCAAACCCACCTTACTCAGCTGCTGTACAATATTATAGACAATGCGATTAAATATACCCTTCCAGGTGGAGAAATTAAGATTTCTATCGAGAAAAAGGGGGAGTTTGTAAAGACTTCGGTAAGGGATACGGGAATAGGGATACCTGAAGAGCACCTTCCCCACATATTTGAAAGGTTTTACAGAGTGGATAAAGCGAGGTCCAGAGAAAACGGTGGTACCGGATTAGGTCTTTCTATCTGTCAGTGGATCGTATCAGCCCATGGAGGTAAGATTGAGGTTTTTAGTGAAGTGGGAAAGGGCAGCACCTTTGTAATATGGCTTCCATCGTTATAAAGCGTTTTGCTACCTATTATTTCATTTATAGTATAAAAATGGAGAAAAAGTGAGAAAACACGAGTACTATTTAGTAAAAAGAAGAAAAACAGCAAATAGTCTACTTATTTGAGCAAATTTGGACTTTGAAAATGTTTTTATAGAGAGATATTATATTTTTAAGAAGTTTGTTAAAGATTTTAAAAAAGTTGAAGAAGGTGATAATAGAGAGTTTTGGAAAATGGGATGGTTATAATAAAAAAGTTAGAAGGGGGTGATTGATAAATTTGATGTTAATTCTCAATATTTTGTATCCTAAATTAAAATTTAATTAATATGAGGGGAGTTGATGTATATGATTAAAAGAAAAATTTCTTTATTTATAATTTTAATTTTAATACTATCAATTATGGCTTCTGGATGTCAAAAAACAAATACAGTTAATTCGAGTAATACAAATAAAAAAAATGACGTTACATCTGCAGGATTGAATAATAAGCAAAAAATATTTACGGAATTAGGTTGGTGGCCCAAACCACCACTCTACCAGGGTAATTCATTTGCAAGTGGCGGTATAGGATATCCAACAAATTTTTATATTTATGATTCATTATATCAAAAAGTAAGATCTACTGATAAACTTTATCCACATATGGCTGATGGTATGCCTATACATCAGGGTAATAAAACCATAATTAAAATAAGGCGTGGTATAAAGTGGTCTGATGGTGAACCATATACTAGCAAGGATGCGTGGGCTTATTTGATTTTAAATTGTGGCTGTACATTAGATCATTATTTGTTAAAAGCTGAGACACCAGATGATTATACACTTGTTTTAACATGGAACTCACCGGCACCTATAAATCATATAAAAGATTTGCTAATTGCAGGCGAAGGCACTGGATATGGCCAGGTTCCGTATCATCTTTATAAAAAGTGGGTTGATGAAACATACGCATTATTACAAAAGGGAAAACTTGCTACCGATATAACAAAAAGAGGACCCTTTGGTTTAGATAGGGTTGATAATAAGGAATGGAGCGATGCCTTAGATAAAGTATGGCGTGATATGTTAAAGTATAATCCTAAATTACCTGTTGGAACGGGTCCTTTTAAAATACAAAAAGTTACAGGAACAGATATGATTTTGGTAAAGAGGCCTGACTATTATAATGCTTCTAACATATATTTTGAAAAGGTACATCTTATACAAGGAACTAATATACAAAATGAATATGCTATGTTAAAGAATGGTATTCTAGATCGTGATAATGGTACTCCACCTAAAGACATATTAGAATCGATATTGAATTCAAATAAAAATCTTATACATTATATGATGATAGACCCCGCTGACCAAGGATTCATGTATAATCTTCAGAAATATCCGTTTAACGACGTTAATTTTAGGAGGGCTATTACCTATGTGTTTGACAAAACAAAAATAAGAGAAGTAGGTAATTATTACGCATTAGATACAGTTGGATATTCTGCCATGGGTGTACCGCTTTGCTTTATGGATCAATGGGTACCACAAGAAATTAGAGATAAGATGACGAAATTTACATATGACCTACAAAAAGCAGCTACATTATTAAAAAATATTGGCTGGACAAAAGGAAGCGATGGAATTTGGAGAGATCCAAATGGTAAAACTTACAATTTTGTTATTGCATGCAATGGTAACGATCCGTTTTTCCCTAATCCAGCTGAGGTTTGTGCTGAACAATTAACCAAATTTGGGCTTCCTACAAAACTTCTTGCAGTAGATGGTTCTATATATTGGGCTAATGCACAGCGTCCCAAAAACTTATACGATATGTCTTGTGACTGGATAGACAGTACTGATGTATTTATGTTGCCATATTATTCATTAGTAAAATTTTTCACATGGAGCCCAGGAAGCATAGCTAATTTTCCGGTATATAAATCAGGTCCTAAGGCTGGGCAACTTAATCTTGTTGTAAAGGGGCCTGACGGCAAGGCTGTAGATGTGCAAGAAGTGCTTATTAAGATGCCGTATATGAGCGAAGATGAAATGAAAAAGGCTACGGGTGATTTGGTGTGGATTGCAAATGAAGATTTTGCCAAGATAAAGGTAATCACCATTGTGGTTCTCGCTGTGGTGCTGGCAGTGGTTTTAATCCTTCACGTAAGCAACAAGAGGAGGAAATACGATACCAGGACCATTGTATACGGGGGCTTGAGCATAGCCATATCTTTTGTATTGTCGTATGTGAGGCTATATCATATGCCCCAAGGGGGCACGATTACGCCTGCCAGTATGCTTCCCCTTTTTGTTTACGCGTATATCTTTGGACCAACGGCAGGTATAACGGCGGG
>NZ_FQVH01000029.1:0-11668 GCF_900129075.1 Caldanaerobius fijiensis DSM 17918 | reverse complement strand
TTTGGGAACGAGTGGTATCCGCGCAATATGTATCAGCAGGGTACTCCTGAGTTTGAGCATCATGTTAAAACCTATGGTCCGCAGAGCCAGTTTGGCTATAAGGATTTTATACCCATGTTTAAAGCGGAGAAATTTGATCCTAAGGCATGGGCTGACTTGTTTGAAAAGTCAGGAGCGCGATACGTCGTTCCTGTGGCTGAGCATCACGACGGTTTCCAGATGTATGATAGTGCTCTTTCTAGATGGAATGCCGCCAATATGGGACCCAAGAGGGATATTATAGGAGAGCTGGCGACAGCAGTTCGAGAAAAAGGGCTGGTTTTTGGCCTTTCAAGCCATCGCGCTGAACATTGGTGGTTTTTTGACGGCGGGATGAAATTTGATTCAGATGTAAAAGATCCGCGCTACAAGGATTTTTATGGCCCTGCTATGCCTGCACCCAAAGATTTGGGCAGCGTTGAGGACAGCCCTCCTGATGAGGAATTCTTAGAAGACTGGTTGCTCCGCGCTTGTGAATTGGTCGACAAATACCAGCCGCAGATCGTGTGGTTTGATTGGTGGATACAAAATCTTGCATTTAAGCCATACCTCAGAAAGTTTGCAGCTTACTATTACAATAGAGCAGCAGAATGGAACAAAGAGGTCGCTATAAACTATAAGAATAATGCGTTTGAGGAAGGAACAGCTGTATTTGATATAGAGCGAGGGCAGCTCTCGGATATTCGACCGCGTTTTTGGCAAACAGATACATCGGTGTCAAAGAACTCATGGGGCTATATAAAGAACCATGATTACAAGACTCCTAATGATATCATCTGTGATCTGGTGGATATTGTAAGCAAGAACGGGTCGCTACTTCTCAACATTGGGCCGAAGCCTGATGGTACCATACCGGAGCCAGAACAGGAAATCCTCATGGAAATTGGAGGTTGGCTCAAGGTTAACGGGGAGGCCATCTATGGAACGCGACCTTGGAAGGTGTTTGGGGAAGGTCCTACAAAGGTCGCTGAAGGTGCTTTTACTGATACGCATCGGAGTGCGTTTACGAGTGAGGATATACGATTTACTACAAAAGGAGATACTTTATATGCAACTGTTCTCAAATGGCCTGAGAACGGTCGTGTTACCATAAAGTCGCTGGGGAGAAAGTCAAAGTTTGCCTTGCCGCGTATTAATAAAGTAGAACTTGTGGGATGTGATACACCACTTCAATGGAATTGTGAGGAACAGGCATTGATTATTGATGTTACAGGATGCGAGCCAAAAAAATATCCTGCAACGTTTAGAATTAAATAATTTATAATATAATGAACGTAAATAGTGTTGTTTACATCTGATTTTTGTAGGAGTCTCCTCCGATTTTATAAATTTGCTGCTTTCATCTCATCTCCTAAAGGAGATGGGATGAAAGCAGCGATTTTTAATTTTTGCTACAATTAAAGTATGGATAAAGATAAAACGAGGTACTCTCACTACAATATCAACTATCACTTTGTGTGGATACCGAAATACAGAAGGAAGGTGCGCTGCGTTTGCGCGATAATCCTGCCCCGGTAAGGCAGGAAAAACGCCAGCACTCTATAAAGAGTGACAACTGACTCATTGAATTCAGAGGTGAAATTCCTCTGCCACACAGAACCGACGCTGATGAGGCGTACCAAAGCTGAAGCGGTGTGCGTGTTGATACTCCTGTATGCCATCATGTATTGCTGTATATGGTGGTATAAAGCCAGGTGAAGCCGAAAGGCGAGGATGATAATGGTGCGGACATCCAGGCTTATGGAGACGAAAGAAAGGTATGTTTAAAGCTCCGTTATGTATTGCCAGCGAAAGTTGGTAACGATGGAAATCAGGCGTAACATTCTTCCTTTGTTATGCCTGCATAAGCATGTAATGGCTTATGATAGCCGGTGTACAACTGCGGTTCAAACACCGGTGTGAATTTTCCGGAGTATAGTACCCTCCTAAAGGCCGAATAAGGATAGATGAGTCGGAACGTAGGAGAGCCTGAAGCGATGAATATACAGGAGTCAGAGGTGTCATAGTAGTGATGAAGTTTTGTAACATAAACAAAACTGAGCGAAGGACACCAGACGATTAGTTCTTGTAATAATTCTCGAAAGACTAATCTTGAAAGGCCCTGAAATAATGGGTAACGAATCATTATGAGAGAGTTATTACAAGCAGGCAATAACGGCGACGTTAGTGCCTGACTCCGAAATGGCGGCTAATCGTTGGAAAGCCGTATGAGGCGAAAGTCTCACGTACGGGTTGAAATGGGGGAAAAGGCGGAGATAACATCAAAACCTTACCTATCACTATATATTGAGAGATGACATTGCAAAGGAGTTTGAGCGGTTGCTTCGAGAAAAATGTGAACGTATGGAGGTGAAAATACTGGATTTGTCCGTCCAACCCGACCATATACACCTTTTCGTATCTGCACCACCCAGATATGCACCATCGCAACTGATCAATGCATTTAAGGGGTACACATCAAGGTATCTTAAAGAAGAGTATCCGCATCTCAAAAAGCTGACGGGAAATGAAAGCTTGTGGACGGATACCTATTATGTAGGTACAGCCGGTACCGTTTCAGCCGAAACGATACGGCACTATATTGAGGAATGTCAGGATTGAGTTTTCTGCATTTTCATTAAGAATGTAATATAATTTAACTCAAGAGAGGAAGAATGGGCTGGGCGAAAAAGAAAGGCAAGCAGCAGGAAGGAAGGTTGTACCTAACAAAGGTGATACCGCTCAAGGGTGAGGAGTGGCTTGACAAATTCAGAGAACCCATGCTTGCTGCAACAAAAATATGGAACTCATGCGTATGGGAAAGCAAGCAGGCAGCAAAAGAAGGAAGGGAGTATCCGACCGAGAGCGAACTCAAGGCAAAATTTAAACACTACCAGTCGTGGAAGAAGCTTCACTCCAAAAGCGCACAGGGCGTCGTGGAGAACTACTTTGAAGCGGTGCGATCGAAAGAGAACGGCCATGATGAGATGAGACCACCAAGCTACAAATCCAAGCACCTGTGGCGTACGATAAAGTGGAAGAACGGGAACAAAGCTTTCGAGTACAAAAATAATGCTATAGCGCTGAAATTTTCGCGGAAGATGGAAAGCGTAACGATACCGCTGCCGAAGGGAGCAAATATGCTGATACTGTCCGATGGAACAAAGCTCAATGGAACTCCCATTGAGGTAAAGGTAAAGGCGGTGTATCGCAAAAAGGATGTATCGCATCTTCAGCTGCACGTCACGTGGGATTACGGCATCATACCCGTATCGGTGAGCGAGAAGGTATCTGCATACGATATTAACTCTGCGGCGATAGCCAGGACATCCACGGAGGAAGCGGGCAGCTAATAATGTGCAGAGAAATCCTGTCTCTTGTGCAGTATCGGAACAAGGTGATAGCGGAATTTCAGAGCAGGATGAGCAAGCTCAAGGACGCTTCAAAGAAGATGAGAAAGCTGTCCAAAGCGAAGGGCAGAATATTGAAGAAGTGAAGAAGCTTGAGAGGCGGATAAATCAGCTGATAAACTCATTGACGAAGCTGATGAGTAAATTGGATGAAGAAGAGAACATATCAGTATCGCTGTTAGGTGATTTAACCGATTTGAGGCGAAGCGCACAGACCGGGGATAAGAACAAGGTGGCGAGTCAGAAGATAAACCAGATGCCGTATTCCAAGATAGAGACGCAGCACAGCTACAAGAGTTTGATGAGCAGATAGAATCCAAGAAAACTGATGAAAGATACAGTTCGCAGAGGTGCAGCCGGTGCGGAGTGAGGAGCAAGGAATACCGTATTGAAAGAGGCTTGTGGAAGTGTAAAGAATGTGGAGAGACAATACACGCCGACATAAACGGGAGTGCAAACATATTGAAGAACCACCTGTACGGCAGATGCGATTTAGGGTGGCTTTTGAGAATGAAGCCGGTAGAGGTGTACAGGTGGGACAGAAGGTACAACGTGTTCAAGAAAGTATCTCCTGGTGAGGCAGCATAAGCTGTAGTAACCGGAGTAGTAGTGGCGGAGTGACGGCCCCACCGGGAGCAGAGATGCGTCAGAACCGGTGTAGCCTGCAAATATCTACACAATGTGCACGGTACGAAGCATGTGTACGTAGCTTGCCGGCAGGAAAACCGATGAGCCTGAAGGTAGGAAGCCTATCCCCTTGAGGGGATGGGAGAAGTCACTTTAGTACTCTTGATGAAGGTATATTTATGAGTACGGCAGAGGGTCCAACAAGGCAGTGGACACCCCTTGTGTGATTCATGCTTATGTCTATAGCAGAGCAGAGGTAAAAAGCTTGTTGGCATTGTATAGGATGAGTCCTGATGGAAGTGAAAACGGGAGGGTATTTTTCTAGGTGCCAAAAAGAAAGGATTGTATCCCGTTTTACCCGGTTTAATAAAGTCCCATAGACGAGGCAAAGATTATTATTTAGGTTCATGGGAGGGGGAGGCTGCTGACAGTTTCGCCAGTATAGTAACAGGTATTAATGTGGAAAATGTGAATATCATTGGTGAAGGGATGATTGACGGTAATTCAGATTTTGATACATGGTGGCATGAAGCGCAGATTAAGAAAATTATTTGGCGACCAAAGATCATTTGTTTTAAATATAGATAATATTGACACATTATAATTGTAGGTTTATAATGGATATGCAAATTAAAACGATTCAATGTTGCAAAGGATGGGAGAGAAATGTCTACGATTAAAGATGTAGCAAGGTTAGCGCGGGTTTCCGTGGGCACGGTATCCAGGTATCTGAACGGTTATACAGTCAGCGAAAAGAACCGTTTGAAAATAGAAAAGGCGATACAGCAGTTGGACTTTAAGATAAACCCTGTTGCGAGAAGCCTTAAAACCAATCGATCCATGACTGTAGCTGTTTTGGTTCCCGCATTGGCTAATATATTCAGTATGAGTGTTATTGAGGGAGTGGAGCGTTTTCTTGATCAGTACGGGTATAGTTTGATCGTATGCGATTCGGAAGGAGACGTAGAGAAAGAAAAAGCCAAATTGCAGTTTGTTAAAGACAAATACGTTGATGGAGTTATTATAATGCCTACTACTAATGTAGGTAGTCACGTGTACGAGATAATGGGACGGGAGTTTCCAGTGGTCTTGATAGATCGTTTGGTAGACGATGAGGAGTTTGACGCGGTGGTGGTTGACAACACCAATGCAGCGTACGATGCAGTGGAGCACCTGGTGATAAACGGCCATAGGCAAATAGGCATAATCACAGGGCCGGATAATATCTCCACGTCCAGAGAGCGGTATAAAGGATACCAGCGCGTCTTAGACGATTACGGTATAAGTATAGAAGAGGAATACGAGCTTCACGGAGATTACACTATTGATACCGGTTATTTTCTTATGAAAAAACTTATGCAGCTGGATCGTCCGCCGACAGCTGTATTTGTATCCAATTACGAGATGACTATAGGTGCTATAATGGCTATAAACGACATAGGTATACAGGTACCAGAACAGGTGTCCATAATAGGATTTGACCAATTAGAGTTATCAAAGGTAATAAAACCTTCGCTGTCTGTGGTAGTGCAACCTATGGAGACAATTGGCCAGAAAGCGGCGGAAATCCTCTATCGTCGCATGAGAGGAGATAGGAAGGATTTCCCTTTGATGGTGCGCCTTAAAGCTCAGCTTTATGAGGGTAAGTCTGTAAAAAATATAGCTTTAAAGTAATGAACGAGATTTTAAAACGTTTCAAATGGAGGGGAGAATATGAAATTTAAAGTGAACTTTCCGGTTGAGATTTTCTTTGACGAAGGGGAATTAGACTGCATAGAAGAAATTGAAATTGCAAGAAGCACGGCAAAAGGGCTTTTGTGGTGATTGACCCGTTTCTAAAAGGAAGTGCTGTAGAAGAGAGAGTGGAAAGAAAACTCACCGATAACTTGGCGCGGTAGCCCCTAACTTTAGTTATGGGGAGGAGTGCCTATTTTTAATACCAAAGGACGTGCAAGAATATTGATGTCCATGCCGTAGACGTATAGAGGAAGAATTTCGCGATTTACATAGAAATAATACAAAAAACGTAAAATGAGAACCATATGCTGTATATAGTTCTAGCGTTACTGCTGTACACAGCGCACAAAGAAATCAAGGCTCGACGAATGCCGAAAGAGACACTGATTGCTGTATATATGTGTTTGCGGCGGTATATATTTTGTATCTATTGTACAGTAATCAGTCTGTTATTAGTAACTTAATGGGCGTCGCATTTGGGTTCAGACTTTCCATCTCTGGTGTGTGTGATAAGCAGAGGTGGTGTAGCTTGGATGATGTGCTACTGTGTGGGGCATGTTGGGTGCGTTGCTCGGGTTGCAGGGTACAAAGCCTTACCTATTCACTATTGAGAAAAGTAGAATTATTCCGTTAGAATACGGAAATAACAAGTGAGGCATATTAAAGTCACGTATTTGTGGATAATTCAAGTAAAAATGATAGTATAAACCATGAAGAGTTTTTGTTGGAGTGAGAAAGTTGAAGAAAAACGGAGATATCGTAAGAAAATGAAAGATAATAGAGAGAGGGGATATTTTTTATGAAGTATCTCATCAGCATCTTCAGAGATTTTGCCAAGATAAAGGTAATCACCATTGTGGTTCTCGCTGTGGTGCTGGTAGTGGTTTTAATCCTTCACATAAGCGACAAAAGGAGGAAATACGATACCAGGACCATTGTATACGGGGGTTTGAGCATAGCCATATCTTTTGTATTGTCGTATGTGAAGCTATATCATATGCCTCAAGGGGGCACGATTACGCCTGCCAGTATGCTTCCCCTTTTTGTTTACGCGTATATCTTTGGGCCAACGGCAGGTATAACGGCGGGAGTGGCATATGGTTTTTTGCAATTGATACAGGATGCTTTTGTGGTTCACTGGGTTCAGCTTTTATTAGATTATCCATTGGCATTTGGAGCGCTGGGGATAGCGGGCTTTTTTAAAAAGAGTTTGCCTTTGGGTATAATAGCAGGAGGGGTATGAAGGTTTATATTCCATTTTATATCGGGTTTTGTTTTTTTCGCATCGTATGCTCCTGAAGGGATGAACCCCGTTTACTATTCACTGGTATACAATGCCACTGTAATAGGACCTGAGCTGGTTATCTGTCTAGTTGTATACGCTATTCCCCAGGTGAGGAAGGCGATAAAAGCTTTGTCAAACTCCTCTGCGTTATGATGATTTGTTATAAAATCACTGCGGAAAGGCCCATCTCCTTTAGGAAAAACCGGCGGGAATCCTCTCTAATTTATTAGAGAGATGAAATCCAGCTATTTAATTGTAGTTATAAATTATACTATATGTATAAAGAAAATATACAAATAGAATTGATATTTAATAAAAAATGCTATATACTATATGTATGAAAAAAATAAGCTTACTAGATTGGCATTTGGAGCGCTGGGGATAGCGGGCTTTTTTAAAAAGAGTTTGCCTTTGGGTATAATAGCAGGAGGGGTAGGAAGGTTTATATTCCATTTTATATCGGGTTTTGTTTTCTTTGCATCGTATGCTCCTAAAGGGATGAACCCCGTTTACTATTCACTGGTATACAATGCCACTGTAATAGGACCTGAGTTGGTTATCTGTCTAGTGGTATATGCTATTCCCCAGGTGAGAAAGGCAATAAAAGCTTTGTCAAATCCCTCTGTGTTATGATGAATTTGTTATAAAATCACTACGGAAAGGCTTATCTCCTTTAGAAGATAGGATGAAAGTAGCGGTTTTTAATTTAGCCACAACAAAGAAGTTAAGGCTGTTGGAAGACATCCAGCGGCCTATTGTTGTATGTAGGTTTGGACACACATGTCCAAGAGCAGGGGGGTATAGATGTTAAGAAGCATATATTACGCCGTTAAAGAAGGCATAAAGGACGTGATAAGATAGCTTCCGGTAAATATGGCAGGACAGAGATTGGAACGAACGTTATTTTCTGCGCATAATGAGGCACAAGCTGAAGCACATGGTGGGATTGTTGATGGGGTTATGGACATGCATGTCCGTAGTAGCGAAAGTACGTATAAAAAGGACATTGATGTCCGCACTATAGAAAGTGTAAAAAAAAGGAATCTTGTGATTCGTGTAGGAGTAATGTAAAAAATAGAGTGGAAGGTTGCTGCGTATGACGGTAGGGATGGCTGGCTAAATGTATAATACCGACTTATAAACGACAAAGTGTAAATGTGCTTTGTCTTTTTTGTTTATAACCAACGTTGCGTAATAATGCTCTTTTTGTCAGCCCCTTGTGGTATAATAAATGTGTAGAATAGAGAGGAAAAGGGGGATAGAATGCCTCAAACATACGATTTGACTCTAAAGAGCATATTTTCAGATATAGCAGACGATATAATCGTATACTTAACGGGTATAAACTTCAAGAAACTGGAAGAACTTAACATAGAGTTTACAAGGGTAGAGCGCAGGGACAGCGATATGATATTTAAGTGCGATACGGATACAGGAGAGATTGCCGTTCATATAGAGTTTCAGGCCGAAAACGACAAAATGATGCCGTGTAGGATGCTGCGATACGCATTGGAGATAATGGAAAAGCACAAACTCAAGCCGTATCAGGTGGTGCTGTATATAGGCAAGGACAAAGCAAAAATGGATAACGGGATTGATTATGCGGTGGGGGATAACAAACTCGATTACAGGTACAGGATTATAGACATAGGTGAATTCAGGTTTTCGGATATAGCGGAGACGAACTACTTTGATTTGTATTCGCTTTTGCCGATAGTTGACAGAAGGAAAAGGGTAGAAGCGGGAGAGAAGTATCTCAAGATGTGCGTGGACTTAATCAAAGATGCGCCTGTGGACGTGGATGAAAAAAGGACGATATTGTTCAGAGCGGAACTGCTTTCAGGTATAGCTTACAGCAAAGAAGTTATAAAGAGAATTTTTGAGGAGGTGGAAAGGGTGATAAAATTGGAAGAGCTGTCATCTTATAAGATGATTATGGAGAAAGGCAAAGCAGAAATGGTGTTAAAGCTGCTCAATAAGAAGTTCAAGGAACTTCCGAAAAAGTATGAGGAGTTGATAAAAAGCGCTGACAATGAAGTTTTGGAAAGGATAACGGATGACATATTCGACATAGAGAAACCGGAAGATTTGGAGAAGTACTTTAGTAAGTAGGGGATAGTTTGTTTTGCGGGCACGTTTGAATGGATAGATATTCAAACGTGTTTTTTATGTGTGTGTGCGGTATGCAAAATGGCCTAGATGGTTAAGGTCTATTACGAGGGATTAAAAGTACCAGCTGTTAGCGAGAAGTAAGGAGAAGGACAAACGGGAACTTTTTTCGTTTTTGAGCGAGCATGTAAGAGAGTGGTGGGATTGACGCGGTTATGGACATGCATGTCCAAGTGTTAAAGTACGCAGAAGCGGGGAGTGTAACAAAAGAAGAAAACATCAAGAATTTTCTTTTTTTATATTTTTTGTTTTACGACATATTTTGACATACAATGGCATGGTAATTTTATATAATTGAAGCAAAAGAAGAAATAATATGGACGATGACAGATAAGGGAAGAGGTGAGGTGTGCTATGGAAAATAATAAATTGGGCTTATCTGCAGTTTCATTGGGAATACTTGCAATATCTATTACAACCTATTTGAGCAAACACATCTATATTACAGATTTTTTGCAGGGAATGTTTGACGGGATGGGCATTGGGTTAGGAATTATAGGACTTATTATAATGCTGCGCAAATCGATTAAAAAAGACTATTAAGCAAAAAAAGTGGCGATAGTTAGGGTTAGGCTGTTGGAAAGCATATAACAGCCTTTTGTACGTAGTGTAGCTTTTGGACAAGCATGTCTAAAAAGCATGAAATAGCCGTATAAAGCACATTGATATTCATAATATGAAGCGTTAAGATTCTTTTTTATCTGGAGAGGAATTTTGATTTAAAGTTTTGCGGTAATACTCGATGAGGCATCTGTCGAACTTTCGACTGATTTTCAAGAGTATCTCTTCGGGCATGTTCATGCTGATGGTGTTGATGAGTAAGTTGCGGAGCAGTTCCAGCTACATTTTTCATCCATTTCTGCAAACTCCTTCATGGAAAAGTGAAAGCATATATAATTTTACATCAAACACCGAAAAGATACAAATAGTAACTTTTATCAAAAGGAAACTCTTAATGAGCATATTTTGGAAACGTCTAGGTGCAGGGGAAAATGCCGATAATGGGCGAAGCGGCAAGATAAGGGAATTGGAATGGGAACGTCTGCACAGTTTATGTAAAGAGTGCCATGGTATGTTTTATGGCCACAGATATTACGACGGCGATGGTGAATATGATGATTTTTAAGTGGATTAACGGGGGTTGGAGTCCTTTTTTACCCTACCTCGCATTTCTTTGTTAGCCTACCCCCTGTCAGCTAACATACCCCTCTATTTGTTAAGCCCGAGAGAGCTGGAGAGAGAGGACTCCTTCCCAGCAGGGGCACTGTTCAATATGTTGCTTAACATTATGAGCACTACCCCCTTAAAGATAATTATAATAAAAAAATTAAATAAATGGTAGATAAATTTGACGATGAAACTCGAATAAGTGTAAAGATATTTACCACAGCGAAAGAATGTGCGAGAACGCGTTAGAAAATATTGTAAAGGTAAATATGTGCTATAGAAATCATAAAATGGCTGTCGGAGAACATCCGGCAGCTTTTTTGTATATATGAGGTAGTTGCAGACATGCATGTCCAAGTGTTAAAGTACGCATAAGGACATTGACGTCCATTGTGTAACCGCACAAAGAAGGAATTTCACGGTTTGTGTAGAAATAAATAATAAAAAACGTAGAAGGAGAAGCCATATGATGTACATAGTTTTGCCTTTGCTGCTGTACATTGCATACAAAGAAGTCAGAACGCGCCGGATGCCGAAAGAGGCACTAACTGTTGGATATGTGCTTTCAGCTGTATACATTTTGTACCTGTTGTACAGCAGGCAGAGTGTTATTGGCAGCTTGCTCGGCCTTGTATTCGGTCTGGGCTTTCCGTATCTGGTGCGTGTGATAAGCAGAGGCGGGATAGGGCTTGACGATGTGCTGCTGTGGGGCGCGTTGGGTGCATTGTTAGGCCTGCAGAGGTTCGGATCAATGCTGGCAGTTGCACTAATAATTGTGTCGGTGTACTCGATAGTGATGATATGCAGGAAAGTATATACGTTGAAAAGTGCTATTGTGTTTACGCCGTTTTTGACGGTGGCGGGTGTAATTTTGGGTGTAGTGGAGAAGAAGTTGATTTAATGAAGAGATGGGAGAAGTCACAGAAACTTCCTTTTTTATGCGGTTTTTCTTTTGTGGCTTTTCTTTTTTTGAAAAAGGCGTTATAATAGGCATGTGAACAAAAACATGAACAACAGTCTACACCTATAACAATGTTAAAATGGGTAAGACATCATCAGAGTTTCATAACAACACTATTAACGATAAAAGAACAATTAAAGTATTTAGGAAAAACCGGCGGGAATCCTCTCTAATTTATTAGAGAGATGAAAGCCGGCTATTTAATTGTAAATTGCATTGGTGTATACTATATGTGTAAAAAAATAAGCTTAAAAAGCGAAAGACGAGGGGGTGAAAAAGTGAAACTAAAGAAAA
>NZ_FQVH01000028.1 GCF_900129075.1 Caldanaerobius fijiensis DSM 17918 | reverse complement strand
GCAAGTTTCAATCCCTCATAGGTAGGCTCAAAACTTTGCTTGCGGCTTGCTCACCATCATCAATAATGACGGTTTCAATCCCTCATAGGTAGGCTCAAAACCCGTACAGAGCGCTTAAAATGCTATCTTTATGCTAATACGATAATGAAAATCAATCATCTCAATTATCATTTACAGTTTAATGATATTATAATCTTCGCTCTAAATCAAGGTTTTTTTATAAATAAGTATGTCGTCTAACCCCTGGTAGTTTTGCATTATCACAGGTCGACGACATTAAAGCGACATTAAAAGCTTAAATCTATATGATTATATCATCACCGCCTTTTTTTATTTCCAGCGTTTCTCTTTATGAGTACTTTGTGGTCCTAAGTATATGTAAAATATTACAGAATCTTCTTCTTTATCGATGATCTTTGACAACTCTATTTTTAGTTTTTTTATAATTGGCTTCAGAAATTTTCACCCTCCAGAACAGAATTTTGTACCCAGTTTAGATATTTGCGGCATGTTTTAAAAACTTTTGCTACCCGCTTTTCTCCTACATCATAAACAAGTATTATAAACATAGCTCATTCCTCTGTGCCTAAAAATGTAAATCATATGGCTTGTTCAAATGTACTTTGTAACTTTAATAGCTTACGACCATTTTCCCACAGTATTTTCTCTTTTTCCTCTGTGCTCAATTTTAATTTCATGAAGCGCTCTAATTCGCTTTTGTGAGAAGTAATAGGATAATCTGTGCCAAAAAGTACCTTCTCCACACCGTGTTTTTTTATGAGTGTTACAGCTTTTTTTGTATCCAATCTCCAAAGTGAACTGGATGTATCTATATAAATATTTTTGCCAATTAGATATTCCATCGCTTCATCCCATCTGGCATAGCCTCCTAGATGAGCGCCGATTATAATCATGTGAGGAAAGTTATTTATCACGCGGGCCAGGCGCCTGGGACTTGAGTAATCAAGGCGTTCATCTCCTAGATGAAACAATACAGGCATTCTGGAACCTATCATCTCGTAAATAGGCATCATTTTGGGATCGTCTATATAGAAGCCTTGAAAATCTGGATGCAATTTTAAGCCTTTAAGTCCCAATTTCAAGATGCGACAGAGTTCTTTTTCTATGAAAGGATAATCAGGGTGTATCGTGCCAAAGCCTATAATTCCGTTACCAGTAATAGAGGCAATCCAGTTGTTTACGGTCTCCACATGTTCTGGGTTGGTTGCTGTGGAGTGTACTACTATGTGGTGTATACCACCTTCTTTTGCGCTATTAATAAGGTCTTTTAATGTCCCCTTTCGCTCTATTTTCAACGAATAATGCTTGCTTAAATTCGCCACAGCTTTTGACGCCACTTTATCAGGAAAAGCGTGGGCGTGAAAGTCTATAACGTTTTTCAACCTTGCATACTTCCTCTCTAGTAGCTTTGCATAAAGTATAGCATCATTGTGAGAATAATACAATAATAAAAAGATGAGGTAAATGCTAATAATCTACCTCATCTTTTTTAATCAAGACATTAGAGTCCTGATTGGTAATCGTACACTATGCGAGAAATATCGGCAAGGGTTTGAAGCGATGCGTCTTCCCATCCGTTTTCTGTGAATATGGTTATGATGTAAGGCCGATTTCCAAATACGATGCCTACGTCGTGGAATTTGTCATCAAGGGCTCCCATCTTATGAGCTACGACTACTCCTGAAGGTAATTCCTGAGGTATCCCCTCGCTGAAGATGGAGTGTTCCATATAGTACAGCACTTCATTTCCCAGATCATAGTTTTCATCTCTAAATGTCAGCAACTCACTTAGGTATATATCCATATCTTTGGGCGTGGTTACGCTTAGGCCGTTGACAAGGCCGGTGGCCTTGGCGCCCAGTGACTTTTCAAAAGCTGTTAAGTTATCTTGGCCTGCGTAGTCCAACAACATCTGCCAGGCCACGTTGTCGCTGTACTCAATAGCCAGCCGCGAAAGCTCTCTTATAGTATACTGGCCGCCAAAGGGTTGTCCTTGGAGGATACCCGTTCCCTGCATGTAATACTGCGGTGTATAAGTGAGTTTTGTGTTGAGGTCTACTTTTCCTGCAGCGGCCTGCTCATAAAGGTATAATACCAGAGGCAGTTTTATTGTGCTGGCTGCGGCATATACCCTGTCACCGCCTATGCTTAGGGTTTGTCCTGTGGTAAGGTCGTGTACATATACGCTTATTTGTCCGGGGCGCGTATTGATATAGCGCTGCAGTTTTGCTTTTAGCGCGCTATAATCGGGATAAGATATATTGCTTATACCGGTACCCCATTCATAGTGGCTATCCGGGGTAGTGACATATGCTATATGGTTTACCTTATCCCACTGAATATTTGCGCCAAAAGCCTCTTTAAAAAGTGTTAGTGGCACATATAGCCTGTTGTTGTTCATAAATGAATAAACAGGCATTGTTATTACCTTTCCATTGACTATTGCCCATTTATGTCCACTTTGTACCGTAACATTTTGGTTTCCCTTTACTGCTGTCATAGTCTGAGTTGAAAGATCCCAGTAGACATCTGCGCCCAGTGCTTCAGAGATCCCTCTAAATGGTACAGCTATATATCCACCTATGACCACGGGTTTTGGGTTTATCTGTACCAGTATACCATTTATATATAGTGATATATCAGGGTAATTGGCCGACGCGGGCAACGTGATAGCAATGATTGCCATTATCAGAACGAAGGAAGCTATTATCCTGTAGAATCTTTTCTCCTTCATATTTCACTCTCCTCTATACTTTATGATATACAAAATTATATACTAAATTTAATCACCGTTCCATGGTGTTTTATTGGTAATTTATTTTGCTGCTTTTGCATATAATGGTCTGTAATAACGCAGAGGTAAAGGAGGATGGATATGGATAAAGGCCGGATTAAAGAGGTTTTTCCTGGTGGGAATACCGCATATGGTTTTTATTCGTTCTATAAATACATAATTGGCGACGATGCTAAGAAGATTTTTATATTTAAAGGGGGTCCGGGGACCGGAAAGTCCAGTTTTATGAAGAAAATAGCCAGCATCATGGTGGATAAAGGTTACGATGTAGAACTCCACCATTGTTCTTCTGATAATAATTCGCTGGATGCCGTTGTAATTCCCGAAAAGGGAATTGCGTTAATTGATGGTACAGCACCTCATGTGGTGGATCCTGTTTATCCAGGTGCTCTTGAGGAGATTGTAAATCTGGGCCAATTTTGGAACGAAAGTGGGATGCAAAAGGGTAAGTACGAAATTATGGCCTTGAACAATGAGATAAAAAGGCTATTTGATAGGGCGTATAAGTACCTGAGCGCGGCAAAGAGGTTGAAGGATAATATTGTGGCTACAATGGAGGGATGTGTGGATTGGGCACAGGTAAATAAGATTACGTACGATTTAGTAGATAAACTGTTTGGGGGTCAGGGGATTTTTGATAAATCAGGCAGAGAAAGACATTTATTTGGAAGCGCAATAACCCCTGAGGGCGTTAAAGATTATCTTGAAACTATTATAGGGCTTTGTGCAAGGAGATATGTGATAAAAGGAAAAGATGGTACAGGAGCTTCCAAGATATTAAAGGTCCTTTCGGAACAGGCTAGAATGAGAGGCTATGATGTGGAGGTATACCATTGTGCACTGGACCCCGATGTCATTGAGCATTTATTAATACCGAAGCTGGATGTGGCAGTTACGACCTGTGAGAGGTTTGAGGACAATGGTGAAGTAGTAGATCTAAACAAATTTGTAAATGAAAAGAGTTTATGCTATTATAGGGAGGAGATAGAACTAGATCTGGGATATGTAGGCATTATGGTGCAAGAAGCTATAAAATGTATAAATAAAGCCAAGAAAAATCACGACGAGCTGGAAAAGTATTATATACCCAACATGGATTTTCACGCAGTGGATCAACTGAGAGAAAATATTTTACAGAAGATATTGAGATATTGATAAAAAGCGCTGAAAAGCGCTTTTTATTGCTTTACTGAAAGAAAGTTGCTGTTATGGTATAATAGTTTTACAAGGATGAAAAGGGGTCAGGAGGTATGCCCATGTATCAATCCAAGATAAAGGATAAAATGATAGATGAGCTATTTGAAGCTATTTTGTGCTTAAAAGATGTAGATGAATGCTACATGTTCTTTGAAGATGTGTGTACTATAAATGAGATTAAAGAATTGGCCCAGCGTTTTAAAGTAGCTAAGATGTTAAAAGACAAAAAGACCTATAATGAGATAGCTGAAGTTACAGGTGCCAGCACTGCTACGATAAGCAGGGTAAACAGGTTTTTAAACTACGGTTCAGGCGGGTATAATCTGGTTTTAAGCCGCATCAGCTCTAAAAATGCCGATGCGAAAGATTAGTTTTTATGCCAAAATCAAATATGCTATAATTAATATAAAATATGCGCGGGAGGAATTTCGTTGGATTTAATAGATTCTTTAAACGAGGCCCAGAGGAATGCGGTACTCGCTACAGAAGGGCCTTTACTAATACTGGCAGGTGCGGGTAGTGGCAAGACCAGGGTTATAACCCATCGCATCGCGTACCTGATAAAAGAAAAAGGTGTAAGCCCATACAATATTCTCGCTATCACTTTTACTAACAAGGCAGCCCGGGAGATGCGGGAAAGGGTAGAGGCGCTTTTAGGTGGAGAGGCCAGAGACATATGGATTATGACATTTCACGCGGCCTGTGTGAGGATATTGAGAAGGGACATTGAGCACATAGGTTATTCCAGGAGTTTTGTCATATACGATGCGTCGGATCAATTGACCCTCCTAAAGAATTGCATCAAAGAACTTGATCTCAATGAAAAGCTGTACGATCCGAAGGCTATGCTGTCTGCCATTTCTAAGGCAAAGGACAAGATGATAGGACCTGATGAGTACGCGAAAGCCTATGGTGAGGATTTCAGAAATAAAAAGATAGGGGATATATATAGATTATATCAAGATAAGCTGAAGAAGAACAATGCCCTGGATTTTGATGACATCATACTTAAGACTATAGAGCTATTTAAAAGTAATCCAGAGGTACTTGACTACTACCAGAGGCGGTTTAAGTACATCATGGTAGACGAGTACCAGGATACCAATGCGGCCCAGTACCAGCTTATAAAACTATTGTCTTCATACCATCAGAACCTTTGTGTAGTGGGTGACGACGATCAGAGCATATACGGCTGGAGAGGTGCGGACATTCGAAATATATTGGACTTTGAAAAAGACTTCAAGAATACTAAAGTGATTAAATTAGAGCAGAACTATCGTTCCACAAAGCAGATATTGGAGGCGGCCAATGAGGTAGTGGCCAACAACAAAGGCCGCAAGGCGAAAAAACTCTGGACGGCCAACGACGATGGTACGCCTATCACGGTTTATACAGCTGCAGATGAACACGATGAAGCCGAGTATGCCATCATGCGCATCTTAGAAGGGGTAGCACAGGGTAAATCTTTTGGGGACTACGCTATTTTATACAGGACCAATGCTCAATCTCGCGTCTTTGAGGATGTGCTAAATAGGGAAGGCATACCTTATAAGATGGTGGGAGGGCTGAGGTTTTATGACAGAAAAGAGATAAAGGATATAATCGCGTATTTGAGAGTCTTGCAGAATCCTTTGGACGATATAAGCCTGAGAAGGATTGTAAATGTCCCTAGACGGGGTATTGGTGAAGGGACACTAAGTAAGCTGGATGAAAGTGCCGCCAAACGGGGAATTAGTCTGTATGATGCCATGATGGAATGCGATGATATCCTGCCTGGAAGAACGGCCAGGACAATTGGAAAGTTTGTGGAAATGATGAGCGAGCTCATGGCTGTAAAAGAGGTGGCCACTGTCACTCAGTTAATAAATGAAGTACTGGACAGGACGGGTTATATAAAAGAGCTGGAAAAGGATGATAGTGAAGAAAATCAGTCGAGAATACAGAACCTGCAGGAATTTTTGACGGTGGCCCAGGAATTTGAAAATAAAAGCGAGGACAAATCATTGCAGGCGTTTTTAGAAAATATATCGCTGGTCACTGATGTAGACAACCTTGATGAAAATGAAGATGCTGTGATATTAATGACCCTACATGGGGCTAAGGGACTGGAATTTGACAATGTATTTCTTGTGGGGATGGAAGAGGGAGTTTTTCCTTTATCAAGGGCTATGCTGGATGAAGCTCAGCTGGAAGAGGAACGAAGGCTGTGCTACGTAGGTATAACCCGTGCCAGAAAGAAGCTTTATATAACTCACGCCCTGCAGCGAAATATATATGGAAGTGTCAATTACAATCCTGTATCGCGGTTTGTAGAGGAAATACCTGAGCATTTAATAGAACACGAAGGTTACGAGGCAGGGGGCGTATCCCGAAGTGAGAGAAAGTATATCGCGGCCACGGCAGAACCCAGGAGAACAGGTACTCTTTTTACCCAAGATCAGGGAGATTTTGGAGTGCCGCTGACGCATAGACATAAAAGAGATAGATCTGCTGTAAAATTTACTGAGGGCCAGAAGGTGCAGCACGCTAAATGGGGTATAGGAACAGTGGTAGAGGCCAGCGACTCAGAGGTGGTGGTGGTCTTTGACAGCGTAGGCTCTAAAAGACTGGCTGTGGATTTTGCACCGTTGAAAGTCATAGAGTAGTCAGAAGCACAGGAACGTCGACAGATGTTTTTTAAAACAGATGTTCTTTAACAAAAACTTGAAAGAAGGCTCCCATCCTCTACAGGTGGGAGATGAATTTCTGATGTAGGAGAAAAGAAAAAGCATCCATAGGAGAAAAAGCAATAGGAATAGATAAGGGGATAAATTCAATAGCAGCGACATCAGATGGAGAATTGTGCTTATTTCGTTAGGGAAGGTTCCTCCCGAAGTTACGCCTATGGAGATTGTGTAAGATCTGCTGTGAATAACAGCAGGCAGCGGTCGATGAAATAGGAAGCTCCATCCTCTATGGGATGGAGAGGGTTCATAAAGGTAGAAATGGGGTGATGATGTGATACTGTTTTCCGGCGCATTGTGGTTTATAATAGGAATTATCGCACTGGCCGCTGTACTGTGGCTATTTAGCATTTCTATAAAATTCCTGTTCAGGTTTATATTGAACTCCATAGTAGGATTTATTTTTCTCCTAATATTTAACTTTTTTGGAGGTATTATTGGATTGTATCTGCCTATAAATATCGCGACAGCATTCGTTACAGGTTTTTTTGGTATACCGGGCATAATCGTGCTTTTAATACTTAAATATTTTTTCCATGTTATTTAATTGGAACATTAATTTTTTGGAGCTTGTTTGCATTTTTGTTTACAGCTCAAGCAGCTGCCGGTACACGGTGCCAAAACCACGAGGATTTTATTGCATCTAGGGCATCTCTCCGCTGTTTCTTTTACCCTGTATCCGCATTGAGGGCATGTCTTCATAAATATCACCTCACAGTATAATCTGTGCCAGGGTACCACCGATTAAAAATGCCAGAAACACCGAACCAAACCATATGATCAACGATTCTGCCTTGCTTCTCTCCTTAAATATAATCATGGTCGCGGCTATACACGGTACGAAGAGCGTTATTGTAACTAATGCCACCAGAGTTTGATTGGGGCTCAGTTTAAGCGAATAAAGTCCAGCAGCTCCGAAGTCACGCCTTACAAATCCCATTATAAAGGCATTTGCTGCTTCTTTAGGCAACTTTAGCCATCCTGTGGTCAGAGGGGCAGCTAGTTTTTGTATAATATTTAAAACACCTGTATACTGCAGTATAGATATGCCAACAGATCCCGCTGCAAACAATGGAACAGCGTCTTCAAGAAACATTTTTGTCTTTGTGATGGTTTTCTTTACGACATTGTCGATGCGGGGTACTTTTAATGTTGGCAGGTCTATTAAAAGGTCTGTGGATTCTCCGGGCAGCACTTTATTGAGGATAGTACCTATAGCAACAAATATGGCTATTAGTATTATGACATAGGATATTATATAGAGAGGACCAAGGGGTGCTATCATGGTGGTGATGACAGCCAGCTGTGCCGAACAGGGTATTGCCAGTCCCAGGAGCATAGTCGCTATAAATCGCTCTCGTCTGGAGTTCAATATCCTGGTGGTAATCGTGGCCATGGTAATACAGCCTAGACCCAGGATGATGGGTATTATGGCTTTGCCGTTTAAACCCAGCTTTGTCAACACTCTGTCGACCAACACGGCTATTCTGGGGAGGTACCCCGAGTCTTCCAGTAGCGACAGAAAGAGGTAGAAGCCTATGACCAGGGGTAGAAGCAGGCCAATTACATAAACGACGGTCATGGTCAAAAGCCCGAATTCGCCGATGAGGATGCTGCCTAAAAATGACTTCTGAGGTATGATGCTTCCGATTACTTTTGTTATAAATGGCCTGTAGAGGCCGTCCATCACGGTGCCTTCAGTGAAACCCACAACGGTCTGGGCGACGAATACCCCGATGACCTCATACATGATAACGAGAGTTATTATCAATAAAGGGACGCCTGTAACAGGTTTGAGCATGAGCTTTCCAAGTTTTGCAGAAAAAGAGGCCTGAGCGTATTGCTCGCTTACAACGGCATTTACGATCTGATCTACCCTTTTGCGCCTCTCGCTATAGATCTTTTCCCTGAGCCCCGGGGGATTTGTTATACCATTTCTGGCACACACGTTTTCGTCATCTTCCAGTATCAGCAGGATTTCACTGGGGTCAATGCCGCTGTTTTCATAGGTCCTGTAATTTTCCCTTACAATTTCAATGGGGTTTCCCTTCCTGGCATTGTACAAATTTTTTTTGACTTCACTTATACCTATGTTTTTTATAGCGATGCAGGGTATTATAGGGACGTTAAGTTCTTGGGATAATTTTTGAACGTCTACAGATATTCCATTTTTTTTAGCTTCGTCCATCTGGTTTAAAGCGACGATAATGGGTTTGCCCATATCGATCAATTGCTGGGTCAAAAAAAGGTCTCTCTCCAGATGCAGAGCATCTACCACATTCAGGATTATGTCAGCACTTAAAATTACATCCCGAGCTACCTTTTCTTCATCGTTAAAAGAGGAGACGCCGTAGACACCTGGTGTGTCTATTATTACATCATTACCGTACATCCCATAACTTATATCAACTGTGGTTCCGGGAAAATTAGAGACATCTACGTACATCCCGGTGAGAGCGTTGAAAAACACTGATTTGCCTACATTGGGGTTTCCTACCAGGACAATTTTTTTGGCGTTTTCAGGTATATTGATTTTAATGGGCGTGCAACAACTGCTCATCTTAACCCTCCTTTACTTCTCTGATCTTGATTTTTTCAGCCAGTTTTCTACCTATGGCGATTTCCTGCATACGGTTTTGAATGATTACGGGTCCTTTTGGTAGCTTATCTACGCATTTTACCAGAGAACCTTCTGATATACCAAAGCGCAGTATCTGAATTTTTACCTTCTCGTCGTCAATTTTATCTATGATCAGTTTATTACCTATACTAGCCAGGTCAAGAGTCATAGGTCCACCTCCCTGTTACATGTTATTTAGAGAACAGTTTATGTATTCCAAATAAGCAGATGAATCTGAGATTCATTATCAATACTGTCATATATATTGTAATTCAATCTACATGATTTGTCAATGAGAGGTTTTACATAACAATATGGTTTTATGCTATAATAGAATTGTCTGAAGGTTTCTGGAAATGTAGAAGAATCGTATAAATTGAGAGGGAGTAACATGAGCGATAGTGTAGTAAAGAGGATAGAAGAGCTGAGAAAGATGATATCCCATCACGATTATATGTATTACGTGCTGGATTCTCCTGAGATTTCCGATGATGAATACGACAGGCTTATGAATGAGTTAAAGATGCTGGAGAGCCAGCACCCTGAGCTTATCACGCCGGACTCTCCGACCCAGAGGGTAGGTGGGCAACCGCTAAAGGAGTTTGCCCAGCATCAACACAGTATTCCACTTCTGAGCCTTGACGACGTGTTTAACGGTGGTGAGCTCAGAGATTTTGACAGAAGGGTAAAAGAGGCGGTGGGAGATACCGATTACGTGCTGGAGCTTAAAATCGACGGTCTTTCTGTGGCATTGCAATACGAAAGAGGAACTTTTGTGAGGGGAGCCACCAGAGGCGATGGCTATGTGGGTGAGGATGTCACCCAGAATCTCAAGACGATAAGGTCTATTCCCCTTAGACTGAAAGAAGACGTAACCCTGGAGGTTCGCGGTGAAGTGTACATGCCCAAAAAGTACTTTGCCGAGCTGAATCAGGCGAGGGAAGAGGAGGGGCAGCCACTTTTTGCCAATCCCAGGAATGCAGCAGCTGGTTCACTGAGGCAGCTGGACCCAGCTATAACGGCTAAAAGGCAGCTGGATATATTTGTATTCAACCTCCAGAGAATTGAAGGAAGAGAGTTCAAAACCCATATAGAGGCATTAGAATACCTCAAGGATATAGGCTTTAAGATCAGCCCTTATTTGATACATGTAAACAGCATCGATGAAGCTTTGAGCTATATTGAGGAGTGGAGAGAGAAGCGCCATCAGTTGCCCTTTGAGATCGACGGCATGGTCTTGAAGGTAAACGACCTGGCTAAACGGGATGTGCTGGGGGCAACAGCCAGACATTACAGATGGGCGGTGGCCTATAAATTCCCGGCTGAGAGGCAGAAAGCAAAAGTGGAGGATATCATTGTCCAGGTAGGTAGAACTGGGGTTATAACGCCTACGGCAGTACTGACGCCCGTCAGGCTGGCGGGGACTACAGTAAGCAGGGCTACATTGCATAACGAAGACTACATAAAGGAAAAGGATATACGGATAGGGGATACGGTGCTGGTTCAAAAGGCTGGCGATATCATACCTGAGGTGGTGGAGGTAGTAAAAGAAGAGCGCACAGGGCACGAGATACCATTTGCTATGCCCGATAGGTGCCCTGAGTGTGGCGCAAAAACTGTCAGGATAGAAGGAGAAGCGGCTGTCCGATGTCCCAACCTGAATTGCCCTGCTCAGATAAAGAGGGGCATAATCCATTTTGCCTCACGGGATGCGATGGACATAGAGGGATTGGGGCCTGCTATCATATCCCAGCTCATTGATAACGGCCTTGTCAAGAATGTCGCTGATATTTATTATCTTAAATACGACGACTTGATAAAGTTAGAGCGCATGGGGGATAAATCGGCAAATAATCTCTTGACGGCCATTGAAAACAGCAAGAAAAATGACCTAGGAAGGTTACTGTTTGGCCTTGGCATAAGGTATATAGGCTCAAAAGCCGCTGATACTCTGGCTGATTGGTTTAAGGACATCGATGAGATCATGAAGGCAAAGGAGGAAGACCTCCTTCAGGTGCCTGAGGTTGGAGAAAAAATGGCCGAGAGCGTAGTGGCCTTTTTTGCCGATGATCACAACAGGGAAATGATTGAGCGCCTCAAAGCAGCCGGAGTCAATATGCGCCGGGTAGGTAGATCCATTTCAAGCAATAAGTTCCAGGGCATGACCTTTGTCCTTACTGGTACCCTGGAGAGGTATACAAGAGCTGAAGCCACTGAAATCATAGAAAAGAATGGAGGAAAGGTATCATCCAGCGTCAGCAAAAAGACAACCTATGTGCTGGCAGGAAAAGACCCCGGATCCAAACTGGAAAAAGCCCAAAAGCTTGGGGTGCCTATTATAAGTGAAGAAGAATTTGAAAAAATGTTATCTATCTGATAAAATATGAACATAATTGAGCTTTATGTAAGCATGAAGTAAAAACATGAATATAAAAGAGGTGAGAGGTGTGATCGATAGGGATACGGTATTGCACGTTGCCAGATTGGCAAGGCTCAAGCTAACCGATGAGGAAATAGAGAGGATGTCTGTAGAACTGGGGCACATTCTCGACTACATAAATAAGTTAAGCGAGTTAGATATAGAAGATGTGGAGCCTACAGCCCACATCCTGCCTGTTAAAAATGTGTTCAGGGATGATGTGGTTCACCAGTCTCTTGACAGAGAGAAGGTCTTGATGAATACCGATGACAAAGAAGATGGCTGTTTTAAAGTGCCCAGCATAATAGAGTGAAAGGATGTGAGAGCATGGAACTATATGAATTGACTGCCCATGAGATACGGGATATGATCCTGAACAAAAAAGTTACTTCACAGGAGATCACCGCTCTCATGCTTGAGAGGATAAAAGCGGTTGATGAAAAGGTCCAGGCTTTTATCACCGTATGTGGTGAAAAGGCCATGGAACAGGCTAAGAAGGTGGATGAGAAGATAAAAAACGGTGAGCCTGTGGGGAAATTGGCGGGCATCCCCATCGGTATAAAGGATAATATTTGTACAGAAGGCATATACACCACCTGTGGGTCTAAAATGCTGGAAAATTTTAATCCGCCGTACAATGCCACAGTAGTGGACAGGCTTCTGGCGGAGGATGCCGTGATCTTGGGCAAGTTAAATATGGATGAGTTTGCTATGGGTTCATCTACGGAGACATCTTATTTCAAGAAGACCAGAAACCCATGGGATTTAGAGAGGGTTCCAGGGGGTTCTAGCGGCGGCTCAGCTGCAGCGGTGGCGGCAGATGAGGTTTATTTTGCACTGGGGTCTGATACAGGTGGGTCTATACGTCAGCCGGCATCCCTTTGTGGCGTGGTAGGCATGAAGCCCACTTATGGCCTGGTGTCAAGATATGGCCTTGTTGCCTTTGCGTCTTCTCTTGACCAGATAGGTCCTTTGACCAAGGATGTAGAGGACTGCGCCATGGTACTTGACATTATAGCAGGTTATGATAAAGCTGATTCTACGTCAATTGATGGCAAAAAGCAGGATTTCCTTTCAGCGTTAAGCGAGGATATAAAGGGTATGAAAGTTGGCATACCCAAAGAACTTTTTGCTGAAGGCGTAAGCGAGGGTGTAAAAGAGAGGATATATGAAGCGGCAAAGGTGTTTGAAAATATGGGCGCCATTGTAGAGGAGACGTCACTACCTTATTCGGGGTACGCTCTGGCGGTTTACTATATAATCGCGTCAGCAGAGGCCAGCTCCAATCTAGCGCGGTACGATGGCATAAGGTATGGCTATAGGGCTGATAACTATGAGGATATGATAGACCTTTTTATGAAGACCAGGAGCGAGGGCTTTGGCAAAGAGGTAAAAAGGAGGATAATGTTGGGTACATATGCCCTGAGCTCGGGGTATTATGATGCTTACTACAAAAGAGCGCAAAAGGTCAGGACACTTATAAAGCGTGACTTTGACAGGGCATTTGAGACCTATGATATCCTTATATCGCCGACATCACCGGTACCGGCTTTCAAAATTGGGGAAAAGATGAATGATCCCCTTCAGATGTATATGTCTGACATATGTACGGTTCCAATAAATATAGCAGGGATTCCGGCTATTTCTGTTCCTGCTGGATTTGAAAATGGCCTTCCTGTGGGGCTCCAGATTATAGGCAAGCCCTTTGACGAGGCAACCATATTGAAGGCGGCTTATGCTTATGAAAAGAATTCGGGCATTGAGAAAAAGAAACCGGCTCTGGAGGTGAGATAAATGGAGTATAAAGCCGTTATAGGATTGGAGGTTCACGCAGAACTCCTTACAAAGACAAAGATCTTTTGCGGTTGTACCACTGAATTTGGTGGAGAGCCCAATACCCATACATGTCCTGTATGCTTGGGGCTCCCTGGTACGTTGCCTGTCCTAAATAAAAAAGTGGTGGAGTACGCCATAAAAGCAGGTCTAGCAACCAACTGCCAGATATCGGAGTTCAGCAAAATGGACAGGAAAAACTATTTTTATCCGGACCTTCCCAAGGCATATCAGATATCCCAGTATGACCTTCCACTGTGCCATAGTGGGTATATAGAGATAGAAGTGGGCGGCAAAACCAAAAAGATCGGCATAAGGAGAATACATATAGAGGAAGATGCCGGTAAGCTTATGCATACCCATGACGGTTCTTTAGTAGACTACAACCGCGCAGGTGTTCCGCTGATAGAGATCGTGTCAGAACCTGATATAAACTCTCCCGAGGAAGCCTATGCTTACCTTACCAAACTAAAGAGCATACTTCAGTACATCGAAGTATCTGACTGTAAGATGGAAGAAGGCTCTTTAAGATGCGATACCAATGTTTCGCTAATGCCTGTAGATGCTAAAGAGTTTGGGACAAAGATAGAGCTTAAAAATTTGAATTCTTTCAAGGCAGTTCAGAGAGCATTGGAGTATGAGATAAAGAGGCAGAGGGATGTGCTGGAATCAGGGGATAAAGTTGTTCAGGAAACCCGCCGTTGGGATGAATCAAGGGGTATTACTCTGTCCATGAGAACCAAAGAGGAAGCTCATGACTACAGGTATTTCCCTGAACCGGATCTGGTTCCTATTGTCGTCGACAGAGAGTGGGTCGAGAGGATAAGAGCTGAATTGCCAGAACTGCCGGATCAGAAGAGGGAGCGGTTTATCAGGGATTATGGGATACCTGAGTATGATGCAGGGGTTCTTACAGCTACCAGGGCTCTTGCCGATTTCTTTGAGAACACCGTGAAGTTGCATAATAATCCTAAGGCTGTAAGTAATTGGATTATGAGCGAGGTCCTGAGAATATTAAACGATAAGGCTATAGAGATACAGGAACTAAATTTAAGACCTGAGCAGCTGGCTCAACTTCTCACCCTTATCGAAAAAGGCACAATCAGTGGCAGCATAGCTAAGAAGGTCTTTGAGGATGTGATCGAAACAGGGAAGGACCCTGAAACCATCGTCAAAGAAAAAGGCCTTGTTCAGTTGAGCGATGAGGGACAGATCAGGGAGATAGTGAGACAGGTGTTAGAGCAAAATCCAAAATCAGTCAACGATTATAAGAGCGGGAAAGAAAAAGCTTTTGGGTTCCTGGTAGGCCAGATAATGAGGGCGACAAAAGGTAAAGCCAATCCGCAGATCGCCAATAAGATATTAAAAGAAGAACTAGATAATATCGGCTGATGGATTGAGCTGTAGAATAATTATGCACTTATTGGAGGTCTGACAAATGGTATGCAAAGCGTCAGACCTTTAAATTTTATAAATCAAGTTGCATATTTATAAAATAATTTTAACAATTATAAAAAAATAAGAGATAAAAATTTTATTGAAATTTAGTCTGGGTAAGTATATAATAGTGGATGAATTTATAGTTGTAACATAATGCACATACCTCTAACATATAGGCCGCGGTTTCTATATTTTATTGAACTATTGTATAAAATTTTGAAACACAGCTGGGTTGTATTTCAAAATCAAAAATATTAAAAAAATAAGGAGGCTATGTTTATGAAGACAAGGAAGTATTTAGCGCTATTTATCGCTGCAGTTCTGGTGGTTGGAGTGCTTTTGACGGGTTGTTCCTCATCTAAACAAAAAAACAATGCAGCAAACAATGGTTCCAACACTGGTAATAAATCCTATGATGAACTGGTTAAAAAGTTACCGACTCTCAAGTATCTGACAGATGATACGACACAGGCTAAAATTGACGCTCAGGTTTTCCAGCAGATGTGGAAGAAGAACCTGGGTATCAATGTGGAGATTGAAACCGTGCCATTTAAGACCAGGCTTGAAAGGATGAATAAATATGATTACCAGATCGTCATGGCTGGATGGGGTCCTGATTATAACGATCCTATGACATTTATGGACCTCTGGACGAGCTGGTCTGCCAACAACAACTCAGGTTGGACCAATTCCGAGTACGATAAACTTATAAAAGATGCTCAGAACACCAATGACAATGCCAGACGTATGGATGACTTTAAAAAGGCCGAAAAGTTGCTTTTAGATCAGATGCCCATAGGTCCTGTTTACTACAGGTATATATCCTATGCAGTAAAACCTGACGTTCAGGGCCTTGTGAGGAGGTTTGTGGGCGGAGACGTGGACTTCTACTGGACCAGTACCAAGAGCGGCACTTTAAGGTATAACCTGGTTCAAGAGCCGCCTCAGATGGATCCGCAGCAGACCAGTGATGCCGTTTCCATGAACGTCATAAACGCTGTTATGGAAGGCCTTATGAGGTATGACAAGAGCGGCAAGGTCATGCCGGGTATTGCCGAGAGCTATACGGTGTCAAAGGACGGCCTTACTTACACCTTTAAGCTCAGGGACGCCAAATGGAGCAATGGCGATCCGGTGACGGCCCAGGACTTTGAGTATGCTTGGAAGAGGGCTCTGGATCCTAAATTAGGTGCTCTCTACGCTTACATTTTGTATCCTATAAAAAATGCTGAGGCGTATAACACCAAAAAGATAACGGATCCTAATCAGGTAGGTGTTAAGGCGCTGGATGCTAAGACATTACAGGTTACTCTTGAAAGACCTACGCCGTACTTCCCTGATCTGACAGCATTTGCAACATATATGCCCTTAAATCAGAAGTTCTATGAAACCGTCAAGGACAAATACGGCTCAGAGCCTGATAAGATGTTGTATAACGGGCCATGGGTTATTAAATCCTGGACTCACCAGCAAAAAATGGTCCTGGAGAAAAATCCTAATTATTGGAACAAGGATGCTATAAAATTGAATAGGATCGAATTCTCAATGATAACTGATCGAAATACAGAGCTTAACATGTTTTTAACAGGGCAACTGGACGTGGATCAGCGCGTAGCTGGAGATCAGTTTGACCAGGTCAAAAAAGCCGGATACGATATAAAGAGCTTTTCTGACGGTTCTTCCTGGTACTTCCAGTTTAATACAAAAGATCCTATTTTGAAAAATGCCAATATAAGAAAGGCATTGACGCTGGCTATCGACAGGAATACCTACGTCAAAAATATACTCAAGGATGCTTCCAAGCCAGCTACAGGGTATGTGCCTGATATAATGTGGGGCAACAAAGACACGTTTAGGAAAGAAGCCGGAGATATGCTGCCCAGCAGTGATGTAAAACAGGCCAGGGATCTATTGATCAAAGGCATAAAAGAATTGGGGCTTGACAAGTAAATTGATGTAAGTAAATTGGTGCAAATAAATTGATGCAAATAAATTAATGATTTTTGCTCGTGTAGGTTTTGCAGGGTATATGCTTTAAGCATATACCCTTTGAAATGTAAAGGGGTGATGGGTATTTTTGGTTATATTTTGAGGCGGATAGGTTATGCGCTTTTGACACTGTGGGTAATTCTTACATTTACTTTTATACTCATGCATATGTTGCCTGGAAAACCGTATACAGGTATGAAGCAGGTTCCCGTTGAGATACAGAAAAATCTGGATGCCAAATATGGTCTGGATAAGCCGTTGGTAGTACAATACTACAAATATCTTGCAAATATCCTCCGCGGAGATTTTGGTATGTCTATGCTGTTCCAGAATCAGAGCGTAGAGGAGATTATAGCCCAGGGTTTCCCTGTTTCAGCAGCACTGGGACTGGAAGCCATGGCATTTGCAGCTGTATTAGGTATGCTACTTGGAATTATATCGGCCGTAAGGCATAACACCGGATGGGATTATTTTGCCACAGTTGTAGCCGTTATAGGCGTATCTGTGCCCAGCTTTATAATTGGCGCATTGTTGCAGTATTTTTTGGGCGTTAAAATAAGGCTATTCCCCGTGGCTGGATGGGGAAGCTTTAAATTTACGATATTGCCATCTATTTCATTAGGTCTCGGCATGCTGGCTACCATATCCAGGATGATGAGGGCGAGCATGCTGGATGTGTTAAATCAGGACTATATAAAGACGGCCAAATCAAAGGGTCTGTCAAACGCCGCAGTTATATGGAAACACGCTGTCAGAAATGCCATACTTCCTGTGGTGACAACTTTTGGTCCGATTTTTGCTATAGTAGTTACGGGAACTTTTGTAGTAGAGAATATCTTTGGTGTTCCCGGTTTGGGTAAGCATTATGTAACCAGTATCAACAGCAATGACTATACCCTTATAATGGGTCTCACCATATTTTTTGCCGTGATATTGATAGGTGTCAATTTACTTGTTGACATACTGTACGGTGTAATAGATCCCAGGATCAGGATTACAAAGGAAAAGGGGTGATGGTATGGATATAGAACAGAGCAAATTTGAGCATATAGGCTATGATTTAAAGTCCAGCGAGAGGATCGTAAGGCCAAGTGTATCCTTCTGGCAGGATGCCTTTAGAAGGTTGCGCCAGAATAAAATGGCGACGATAAGCTTGTTTATATTGGCAATCATCATAATGATGGCTATTATAGGGCCATATCTGAGGCCTTTTAGCTACGATGAACAGGACTACACCGCCATCTTTCAGCCTCCCAATGCCGTTCACTGGTTTGGTACTGACAATTTAGGGCGTGACCTGTTTGTAAGGTCATGGATGGGTGCGAGGGTATCATTGAGAATAGGTTTTATAGCTGCTGTATTGAATATGATCGTGGGTGTCATATACGGGGGTATATCCGGCTACTTCGGGGGTCTTACTGATGAAATTATGATGAGAATAGTAGATGTGCTTTATTCCATACCCACCCTTATCATAGTGATCCTTCTCATGATCATAATGCAGCCCGGTGAGTTTACGATCATCCTGGCGATGGCTCTTACGGGTTGGGTAGATATGGCAAGGCTTGTAAGGGGACAGGTGTTACAGTTAAAGGAACAGGAATACGTACTGGCTGCCAGAACTCTGGGAGCGGGTCCCTGGAGGATTATAACAAAGCATCTCATCCCAAATGCGCTGGGACCTATTATTGTGAGGTTAACACTTAACATCCCATCGGCCATATTTACAGAGGCGTTTTTGAGTTATATAGGCTTGGGAATCAGGCTTCCTAAAGCCAGCTGGGGTTCTCTTGCCACAGATGGCACCACCTATTTGCAAAACGCTCCATGGCTTTTGATATTTCCTGCAGTATTGATCAGCTTGACAATGCTGACATTTAATATACTGGGTGATGGCATAAGAGATGCCCTTGATCCCCGCATGAGGAAGTAGGTGATGATATGGGAAAGACATTGCTTGAAGTAAAAGATCTAGAGGTATCTTTTTTCACATACGCAGGTGAGGTAAAAGCGGTCAGGGGAGTGAGCTTTTCGCTGGATCAAGGAGAGGCGATTTCTATCGTCGGTGAATCTGGCTGTGGCAAGAGCGTGACCGTTCACTCTATTATGAAACTCATTCCATCCCCACCAGGCAAGATAAAAAAAGGTGCGATTATTTTCAATGGCGAGGATCTGGTGAAAAAGTCAGAGAAGCAGATGCAGGCTATAAGGGGTTCTGAGATAGGGATGATCTTTCAGGATCCCATGACATCTCTAAATCCTACCATGACCATAGGTCAGCAGATCGCTGAGACGCTCATAAAACACCACAACATGAGCCGAAGCCAGGCTATGGAACAGGCTATAAGAATGTTAGAATTGGTTCAGATCCCCAATCCTGGCAAGCGCGTCAGGCAGTACCCTCATGAATTTAGCGGTGGCATGAGGCAGAGGGTCATGATAGCTATAGCGCTGGCCTGTAATCCCAAGCTTCTAATAGCCGATGAGCCTACCACAGCTTTAGACGTCACCATACAGGCTCAGATCATCGATTTGATGAGAGAACTTCAGCATAAAATGGGGACGTCTATAATACTCATAACCCACGACCTGGGTATAGTGGCAGATTTGGCTCAAAGGGTAATTGTAATGTATGCAGGCCAGGTTATCGAATACGGCACGGTTGATGATATATTCTATAATGCAAGACATCCATACACGTGGGGTCTTTTGCAGTCCGTGCCGAGGCTTGATAAGAGAGGTAATAACAGGCTGGTGCCAATAGATGGTACGCCGCCGGATTTGCTGGCGCCGCCTAAGGGCTGCGCTTTTGCTGACAGATGTAAGTATGCCATGAGGATATGCAAAGAGGAACAGCCGCCGGTATACGATTTAGGCAATGGCCATGGATGTTCATGTCATCTCTTGCATCCGCAGGCTCCAAAGGTTCAGGTACCCCAGTTGTATGGAGGTAGGATATCATGAGTGAAGAAAAGATTCTAGAAGTAAAAAATTTAAAAAAGTATTTTAATCTCGGGAAAAATACGATATTAAAAGCAGTAGATAATGTGACATTTGATATAAACAAAGGAGAGACCTTTGGGCTGGTGGGTGAGAGCGGCTGTGGCAAATCCACAACAGGTAGGACCATTATAAAGCTGTATGATATAACTGATGGGAAGGTATTCTTCAGGGGCAAGGATATAAGCACGTTTAATAAGGCTGAAAACAAAGAATATACTAAGAAGGTGCAGATGATATTTCAAGATCCTTATGCATCGCTAAATCCAAGGATGACCGTAGGGGATATAATCGGAGAAGGTATTGACATCCACCATCTTTATAAAGGGAAAGAGCGCATGGAAAGGATATACCACCTGTTAGAGCTTGTAGGCTTGAATAGAGAACATGCCAATAGATTTCCCCACGAATTCAGCGGAGGTCAGAGGCAAAGGGTAGGAATAGCCCGAGCTCTGGCTATTGAACCTGAGTTTATAATCTGCGATGAGCCTATATCGGCGCTGGACGTGTCCATACAGGCTCAGGTGGTTAACCTTCTGGAAGACCTGCAGGATAAGATGGGCCTTACGTACCTGTTTATAGCTCATGACTTGAGTATGGTAAGGCATATAAGCGATAGAGTAGGCGTTATGTACCTGGGAAGCCTTGTTGAAACGGCAGAAAGCGATGAACTATACGATCATCCACTACACCCTTATACCCGGGCTCTGCTTTCAGCTATACCCATACCCGATCCGGAGATTGAGCGAAAGCGGGAAAGGATCATACTTCAGGGGGATGTGCCAAGTCCCATAAACACGCCGCCTGGTTGCAAGTTTCAGAATCGATGCAGTCAATGTATGAAGATATGCAGGGAAGCAGAACCCCAGCTAAAAGAAGCTGCGCCAGGCCACTATGTGGCGTGCCATTTGTATAATAAATAAAAAAAGCGCCTATCCACATTTAGGATAGGTGCTTTTTTTACACTTTTTCGGGGAAAAAGAAATATAATGTATTGTAAATTTTAATGAGGAGTGTGTGCGTTTATGGACAGACAAGAATTGGGTTCGAGGTTGCTCATGGAGGGGATGACAGGTCACGACGTGATGCAGCTTCAATTAATACTGCAGAGCTTGGGCTATGATCCCGGCCCTATTGACGGTATTTTCGGTCCCAGGACTAAAGATGCTGTAATGCGGCTGCAACGAGACTATGGCATAAGGGTTGATGGGATAGTGGGACCTGAAACGCTGAATGTGATATATAAATTGTACCCATAAAAAATGTTTATGCTATATATCAAAATATATTATTTTACAAATAGTGTACGGAGGTTTTAAAATGGAATACAGAAGAGGTGAGTAAAATGTTGTTCCAAAAAGGTACTATGGATGGCTTGTAAATCAGTTTTTATCACCAGATGTAAATAAAAGAGTTGATGAATACGGTGGCGACTTTGAAGGCAGGTCTAGGTTTGCGCTGGAGATACTGCGCAAGGTTAAAGAGCATGTTCCAGAGATGACGGTTATATGCAGGATCAATGCCAGTGATTTTACAGATGGTGGTTTTGACATCGAAGAGAGCATAAAGTTTGCCAGGTTGCTTGAAGCAAACGGTGCTGATGGTCTTGATGTGTCGGCAGGCGTTGGTTCCACATCTGAATATCATATTTCGCCGATGAGTATTGACGATAGGCCTATATTGAGCCTTGTTAAAAGAATAAAAGAAAATGTAAGTATACCTATAATAGCTGCGAATAAACTGGGGTTTGCTAAAGATTGGGAAGAGATAATAAATAATAATATAGCTGACTTTATAGGTATTGCCAGAGGACTGATTGGTGATCCTGAGTGCGTCGCAAAGCTGAAAAACGGCAACATTGAAGACATAAGATACTGTATTCACTGCAATCAGGCATGTATTGGGTATATTTTAAATGGGTTACCAGTTTCTTGTATGATCAATCCTGAGGTTGGCCGTGAAAAGGAATTTGAAGTAAAAACCGATAGGGTGCTGAATATAGCGGTGATCGGTGGTGGGCCTGCAGGTATGTCATCCGCAATATATATATTTGTCAAAAAAAGGCCATAAAGTTGATTTGTTTGAAAAAAGTGATAGTTTGGGTGGGCAATTAAAGGTAGCCAAAGTGCCGCCTCATAAGTCCGAGATTGGCCGTGTAATAGAATATCTGAAAAATGATTTAAGAAAATACCATGTAAATGTCCATTTAAATCGAAATATCTCAGTGCAAGATCTTAAAAATATGCCATATGACAAAATTGTAATAGCGACAGGCTCAGTTCCAGCTGATTTGGCTATTAAATCAGATATTAAACCTTATCAGGCTATTGAAATTTTGACAGGGAAGATACCGGCTGGTAAAAAAATAGCGATAATTGGAGGTGGCTTGACAGGCCTTGAGACAGCTGCATACCTTGCTATGCAAGGCAAAGATGTGACTGTATTTGAAGTCAAAGATGAAGTAGGTGAGGGTATTTTTTCGATGGTGAGAAAACTCTTGCTAAAAAATCTGAATAAACTGAATGTGAATATAGTGACAAAAGCTATAATAAAAGAAATATCAAATGGAAAATTAATTTGCAGTATAAAGGATGGTGCTAATAAGGTATTTAACGTTGATGATGTTGTCTTGGCAACAGGTGTTGTACCTGATAAGACGTTCACAGAACTCCAAGGTGATGATAGGTATTGTTTTGTCGGCGATTGCAAGGAAATAGCTACAGCTGTAGAAGCAATAAGAGATGGTGCAGAGATCTCTTTGAAAATATAAAAGTTAAAAGATTCAATAAAGGGTTTAGCCTAATCGTAAGGTTAAACCCTTTATTTTGTTATATTCACTTCATTCCAAACATCTCTTCTTTTAAATCCAGGTAATATAGATAATCATCTGGGTTGACGTTAGGAGGACAGCGATGGTCACAGAATGGTATATATCCGCCCCTTTCCACCAGCGGTACTAGTGTTTCAAGATAGGCCTTTATGGCTTCTCTTCCCCTTGCCAGCACCATTTTGTCTACGCCACCCATTATCCTGAGGTCCTTGCCGTATTCGTTTAAGAGCTCCGCAGGATGGGCACAGGAATTTACTTCAAAGGGGAACAGGCAGTTTATACCGCTTTCCAGGAAATAGGGTAGAAGAGGTCTTACGTCTCCGTCACAGTCTGTATACCATATATCGATGCCGTACTGGTGAAGTTTCTTACTTATGCGCTTGTAACGAGGGACGACCACGTTTTTAAAAAAGTCTATAGGGACGATAGGACCGTTTTTAAAGCATATATCCTCCCAACCGGAAGCGAAATCAAAATCTATATGTGGCAATACCTGGTCAAGAAAGTCTTCTACCAGCACACATGCGGTTTCAACCATATCCTCTACCATATCAGGATAATCGTAACAGGCGTAGATGAGCCCCTCGAAAGTCAGCATATCCCTTATCTTTCCTATCATAGAGCCACAGTAGACGCCAAGGGGATAATCTCTGTCAGGGGGATGAGCCTTCTTTAGTGCTTCTACATCTACTTTTCGGGATGGATCATCTCTGCGAAACCGCTCTTCCTTGCATTTTTTCCAATCGTCAGGAGTGACAATAGTGGGCTTTATAAAGTGGGGAATAGTATCATGCCCGTCTTTTGGAACTTCCGCCAGCAATCCATCGCTGTTCATGATAATTTTAGTGGTGTCAGTTTCGCTTACTACCTTGTACTCAAAAGGAGGCGACATCCATACATTTCCACCTATAGTGACGATTTTATCGAAACTAAAAAAGATATCGGCTTCTTCGTTGTTTTTTATCCCGTTTTCGTAGAATAACGGCCATTCTTTGAAGTTTTCATCCCAATAGCCAAATTCCATATTAAAACAGCGATCAACAGGTTTGTAATGCATTTGATTGTTAAACCTCTCGCGGTCGGTCATAGTGCCCTTCCATTTCTTTCTTATAGGTTTTATTTCCACACTATATCTCCCCCTCAACTTTATTTGAAAAAATTTCATTTTAATGATATTATTATAACACAGAAAAAAATACAAATCATTACATATCGTTGCTGAAAAATATAATTATATTGTTTGGAGGTCTAATCTCATGAAAACCTTTTTAAACAGTATGAATCAGTGACACCGATAAAATTCAGAAAGTATTGGAGGTAAATTTTGCATGTAGATAATGTTGATTGATATCTATATTTTCATATGTTACAATTGATTTTGGGATGTTTATATAGAGGGGGATATACGTGGATAATAACGAATTATTGCAAAGACTGGGCGAAATCATCAGGACAGAAGTTAAGGCATCAGTAAAAGAGGAGTTTAAAAGTTTTGAGAGTCGTTTTGATGAAAAACTCACATCACTGGAAAATCGCTTTGACGAGAAACTTGCATCATTGGAAAATAGCTTTGACGAGAAGTTAGGATCATTGGAAAGTCGCTTTGATGAGAAGCTCGCATCACTGGAAAATCGCTTTGACGAGAAGTTAGGATCATTGGAAAGCCGCTTTGATGAGAAGCTCAAAGATCAAAGAAATGAATTGGGAACGCTGATAGAGGAAGTCAACAGAAAAATAAGTATTGTTGCAGAAGGATATGAAATGTTAAATGAGAAAATTGATGGGATTAAAGAGGATATAAGGAAATTATATGAAAATCAAGAGTCCCTAATCCTTCATATCAAGGCGCTATATAGTAGGTCGGAAAAAAATGAGCATGAAATTGACGACTTAAAAAGTAAATATGTTGATATTCAGTCAAAAATGAAAGATATGGAAGACATCGAAGGTGAAATGGCGAGAGAATATTTTTTGCTTCGCAAGAAAATAGGGTGATGTAAAAAAGAAGGAGTGAAAAATATTTTGTGTATTTAGATTAATTTTATGCTCTTTCTTGATAAGAATCAATTAACATTTTATTTAACCCATTTCTTAGTATAACCTTTTTTCTACATTTTATGCATTAAAATGAATTAAATTGGTCAATTCTTACCAAGAAAGAGGTTTTTAATCAGTTTACAGAAAATTTTTTACAGTCTCTTCGCCTGCATGAATTTAAAGAAATTAGCAATATGGCTATGGAAAATAGGTGAGAATCCCTCGCCTTGCGCGGTTTTTATCTAATATTCGCTAGGTTATACACAATTATATCCAAGCATAAAGCAAACCCTACTTTTACGTGCATAAAAAGTGGGGTTTGTCGTCAATCTGATACAGATATATAATCTACCTGTATATGCTAAACGGATTTATAACTTTTACCTTACCAAAACATTGTTCTGAATTCAAGTCTTCGCTCCATATTATATCACAATTAAGATTTATTGCGCTACAAATTATAAGAGAATCCCAAAATGAGATTATATAACGCTGAGATATTTTAATTGCCTCAAGTATATCTCCAACATCGGGTATATCCAATTTCCAGACTCCAAGACTCGAAATAATTTGTGACGCCTGTGAAGGAGATAATGGCTTTTTTACTTTTTTTGTAATAGTTACGTAGAATTCTTGGAGAACCTGAGTACTCAGACACCCCTTTCTTGTATCCCACAGCTCTTTTAATAATTTTTTCGAAATTTCATGTTTTCTGCCCGCAGATACATCGTGAGCATAAACCAAAACATTTGTATCAACAAACTGCAAACCCGTATTATCTTCCATGTAAATCATCTCTGTTCCAACCGATTTTACCTTCTGTGCCTAAATCAAAACCGCGTTCTAATATATTAATATGATGTAATCTTGCTTTCTCGTACAAATCTTCCTTTTTTACTATCTCTTCCAATACTTGCGTTAGAAGACCAGACACAGAAGTTTGCTTATCTATAGCTATATGCTTTATTTTTTGCAATAAATCTTTAGACAGTGATAACGTAATATTCTGCGTCTTATTCATACTAACACCTCCACGTATTTTAGTATATCACGTTTTTACGTGTATATCAACAAGAGAAAGGTATTTGCTCAAATCCAAAAAGCTTGAAAAAACTGGAGGCAGATATTTCATACCACTTACCCATCGTTTGTAGATCATAGATGCCCCGTTCAACCATACGGGCCAAATCTTCAAGAGAGAGAACTATTTGTGCAAATGCATCTAAGCCATATACAAGCTTTATTCCTCTTGATTTCACCTTCCACGCCATGACATGATCAAACCTGTACAAAGTGCCTTTATACCTAAATTCAACTCAAGCCTCCATATCTGTGGCACAATAGCATATTCGCTTGCACATTTTCATGTTTTTATATAATACTCTTGATATTATCAGCTGGATGTAATATAGTCGAAGTCAAAATTCCTGCAATTAAAACATACATCCGTATTTATGTTATACGAAACAACTTCAAGCCCAGTGCCAACATACCGGCAGTAATCAAAGGTCCTACAGGAACACCACCCAAGAAAGCAGCAGCAACCACCGCACCTAAAATCATAGCAGGCATTACTTCACTATGGCCTTGAACTGTGAGGTATTTCAAACCAAGACCGCTTAAATAAGTGGTAAAAAGTGAGAGAAGTAAAGCAATTACGCCAATCCAAGAAGTAAAAACATTCCTGATATTTGCAAGAGTAATACTTCCATTGGCAATCGGAATTAAGATAGCAGCGATAAGCAAAACTAATCCCCAAAATACCCCGTTTTTCTCAATAACCGGAAAAATATATTGGTCAATTTGTAATAGCTTAACAATCAAAAGTGTACATGCAGCGATTGCTACAGAATTAGCTTTACCCAATACTGCGACGATTAATATCGCCAGAATTACGATCGTCGACTCCACTTCAATCATCTCCTAATGAGGATTATATTATATGTAAAATATATTTATGTTTCTTCACTTTATATTTAAAAGATTAAATTCGAATTCAATTTCATGCTTTAAAGGTATGTCAAAATAACCTAGTATCGGAATAGATGGCTTTAATTTTCTTGAAATATCCAAAGCGTTATGATATATGCGTACCATAAACTGAAATAGGATACACATTTCGAGAATTCCTTTTTTCATCTGCGTATCCATAATTGGTTACCTCTTTCCTGGACATTCTACAACACAAGTATGTGCAATTGTATCATGTATAGCATAGTGTTTTTTTGATACTGATGCCCATATTAATGAAATGATAGAAGGTAGCATTTCCAATACAGAGGGTAATATAGAGCCTAGCATAGAACCTAACATATTTATTAAATATTTACCAATCCATTCACGTACAATTAGTTGAACAAAATTTGCATTCTCCAGATAAACATACATAATGGATTAATCAGAAAAAACCAGAAAACTGACGCAATTATTGCAATGTTCCACAAAGGTTGTAGCCGTGAAATCCATTGATGGCTTGAAGTATTTACGGTAGATAAAAAAGTTACTTATTTCATCTTCAGTTTTTCCCTCTTCTATTCCAGTTAAAAAAATCCCTCATAATCAGAAAGAATATCATTCAATTCATCATCCTTTACTTTGCCTGATAAATATTTCTTTTGAAATTTTTTAATTGTTCCTTTGTCAAGATTGACATTTTTAAAAACCTCCTTCTCGGTTTGTTTTATTTTTGAATTCTTACCAAGAAAGAGGTTTTTAATCATTTTACACAAAATTTTTTACAGTCTCTTTATTTTTTTATTTTATACCTTAAGTGTAAAGCAGCAGTATCCTATTTCATCGCACTTTTCCTTCATGTTTTTCCAGAGCTCATCGTCAGTTAAAGCTTGAAAAGCCGTCGGATATAGGATATAATTTTCTTTAAAAATATGGTCCCGCATGTTAAACACAATATAATTGGATAATTCTTGCAGCTGTTTTTTAAAATCATCGAAGTTCGTGGTCATTACGTTGCTTGCAAGTTCAAATAGTATCCTTTTTCTTCTTCTGAGTTCATCGTGTTCCATTCTCATGATCCTAGGAGGCCCTGTAATTCCCAATTTCTCAAGCTCGGGGAATAACACATCTTCTTCTCTCTTGTGGTGTTTTTCAGCTTCCAGGATGTGTTCTGCTATATGCTTGAGGTCATTGAATATCGCTGCGTTTTCTTCATATGAGGTCATTTTCTGTATTTTGGCATTTAAACTCTCCAGGGCATCCAGGAATTTAAGTATCTCATTATGCTCTTCTATAAGTGTATGAAGCACGTGATTTGGTTTTAAGGCGGCTTTTAAATCGCTTAAATGGTCTTTCAGCATATCTATATGAACAGAGCAAAGACCCCTCAACTCTTCAGGATTCACACCTTCTTCTATTAATTTTTGTTCAGCCAATGACAACTCTTCAGCGTCAAAATTTTTTATTAACTCTTTAGCTTCTTTCTTTACTGTTTCAGGATCTTCACCGCGATTTAATCTTTTTAACACGTCTGCTAATCTATCAATTTTATTGTTCATAATAAATTCCTCCTTCTTTATTGATTTTTCACTATGAGTATAACAAAAAATAGTTAAAATGTGTGTGATATAAATCACAGTAAAACGATAGGAATTCATCAATACTTGAATAAGAAATCGCCCATTTTTTTCTAAAATATTAAATATAAAAAAAGGCGAGTACAATTTGTACCCGCATGAAACAAAATAGAATTAAATGTTATTGCGAATAGACAACCCCTTATTTATAGCATCCTGTATTATTTTATGGCAGCATTTTCCAAGAGGATTATTCTTTTGACATTGAGGATTACTCATTGCCCCGGTAAGTTTTAAAACTTCATCCAAATCATTGGCGCCATTTTTAACTACAGCATTTATAACCTGTTCTTCTGTTACTTTGCTACAATAACATGCGTATTTAGGATCAGCACCTTTTTTAAACCATATAGGAACTTTTATTTGATTTTTGCTGAATACTACATTTGTTTGGTTATTATAATAAACAACATCACATTCTCCATTCGTGCATATGTAATAATCTGTATCTCCCACCTGTTCTTCAAAGGTATTTATAACTAAATGTTTAACAGTTATGTTTTTAACTTTGATACCCGATGTTTTGCATATGGGACATAAAGTATTCCCTGTTTTTAGGAATGATTCTATATTGCCTTCACAACAGGATTTATTTGTTTTTTCGTTTAACATCTTACTTACCTCCGAATAAAGTTTTATAAACCACTTAAATTATATCATTAATAAAGCGTGAATTATTGTAGCAGGTTTAAAAGTTCTGGAATGGTTACAAACGAAAAGCCTTCTCTGCGGTAATATTCAATTATTCGCGGTAATGCTTTGACAGTGCCGCTTAAATCCTCATTTTTGCCACCGGCACAATGCTGTAATATTATTGAACCATTTTCGGCATGGCTGAATACTATTGTTTCAATCTGACCTGATTTAAGGCCTTTCCAGTCCACTGTATCTACGGACCACGCAATTATCTTATAACCCATACCATCTATTTGCTTTATAATATCTTTATTTAATTCACCATAAGGTGCCCTGAACAACCACGTTTTATAATGCGTAATTTGGAATATTTCGTTTTCAGTATCTTTTATTTCGCTATACCTTTTGGCAGCGGAGAGTTTGGTCAAAAAAGGATGGTCCCATGTGTGGTTACCGATAATGTGACCTTCTCTGTACATCCTTTTTACTATTTGAGGGTTGGCTTCAGCCCTTTTGCCGACTACAAAAAAGGTAGCGTGGACTTTTTCACGCTTTAGGATGTCCAGGATTTGTGGGGTGAAATAATTATCTGGCCCATCATCAAAGGTCAGTGCCATTTGTTTTTTCTGATTGCTTCCTTTGTAATAAATAATGTAAGGATATTGATGGTTCATCATTATTATCTTTGTACGAGTTGTGTATCTGTGCTTTTTCTCTGGACCGCCTGCTAAAGTTGGGGTATTTGTATTTTTTGTATGATCCCACAGAGTTAGCTTTTTTGCTGCGTATTTCATAGGTGATTTATAACCTGATAAACTTATAGCAGCTAAAATGATTATCACGATTAAAATCAAAGCCATCTTTCTTTTCATCATTATGACCTCCATGATATTTATTACACGAAGTATTTTACGACCTATAAATTTTATACCCATTTTGGGTGATTTTAAGTAGGAACAGACGAAGCGACAGAAAAGTTAATACAAGCAGAATTTGTCCTTTTGTGCAGGTAAATTATGTTATAATATTGTTTGTGTATAAAAATTTTCGAGGGGGAGAGAAGTCATGCCACAGGCGGTTTGGAAGGAGTCATGGAAGCAGAAAGCAAAGAAATTGAAATCAGAGGTCGTGGCACTGTATTTTGCCTGGAAAGACCCGCGAATGCCATGGTATGCGAAGCTATTTTCATTGATTATAGTAGGGTATGCCTTAAGCCCTATTGATTTGATCCCAGATTTTATACCTGTACTTGGTTATATAGATGATCTTATATTAATACCATTGGGGGTAGCGCTGGCAATAAAAATTATTCCTCCTGTGGTGATGGCTGATGCAAGAAAAAAAGCCAGTGAAGTTCAAACAAAACCGAAGGTATGGATAGGTGCAGTGATAATCATAGGTGTGTGGATTTTGATTGTGACAGCAGTGGTGCTTTTTATATTTAAAAAGCTGTAAGTAAATTTTTAAAACAATCAGGGCAAATATATTAAACTAAATGGGGGTACCGCAATGAAATATATAGGGGATTATGATGTGATAGTAGCAGGGGGTGGAACAGCGGGCAGCGTGGCAGCCATATCGGCGGCCAGGATGGGTATGAAAGTGCTCATTGTTGAACAGATGGGCTTTTTGGGGGGTACTGCCACTGCTTCACTGGTAACACCTCTTATGAGCAACGGCATCAAAGGCAATCCTGATAATTCGTCTATTGGCAGAGAGATCAATGAGCGCCTGGTGGCAACGGGAGACGCGTATCCAGATAATCCCTCGTGGTTTAACCCCGAGGCGTTAAAATATGTCCTCGAAGATATGTGTATGGCAGCGGGTGTAAGGCTTTTGTATTACAGCACTGTAACTGATGTGATCATGGAAGGGAACAGTATAAAAGGGGTTGTTATACACAATAAAGACGGATTTAGCGCTGTACACGGCAGAGTGGTGATTGATTGCACAGGGGATGGCGATGTGGCCGCGTTGGCAGGAGTGCCTTATGAAAGCGGAAGGGTATCTGACGGGAAAAATCAACCTGTATCAGTCAGGTTCGAGGTTGGCAATATACAGCTTGATGTGTTTGCTGACTTTTTAAATGAGATTGGCTATAATGGTATGAAAGGAGACAGGGTGGAAATTGCGTCAGTATGGGGAAGAAATTGGCCGCTAGAAAAGATATTCAGGGAAGCTGTAAAATCAGGTTATATCCTTGAGCAGGATGGAGCATATTTTCAAGCCTTTACTATACCGGGCAAACCTGGCTGCATGTCATTTAACTGTCCGGAAATTTCGAATATAACCAGAGCTTTGGACCCTTATAACCTTACATACGCTCAGGTGGAAGGCAAAAAAGCTATTATGAGGCTTCACAAATTTATGAAAAAATATTTTGCTGGCTTTCAGAATTCTTACATATGTAATACGGCTGTCAACGTAGGCATTCGAGAGTCCAGGCGCATAAAAGGCAAATACTATCTTAAGGTAGATGATTATATCAATTGCACGAAATTTGACGATGCTGTGGCCAGGACGGCATATCCCATCGATATTCATGCCGTGGACAGCGAGGGATTGCAATTGAAGTATTTACCCGAAGGGGAATACATGGAGATACCTTATAGGTGCATGGTGCCCTGCAATGTGGAAAATCTATTGGTGGCAGGCCGATGTATCTCTGCATCGTTTGAGGTCCAAGCTTCAATAAGAATACAGGTGACATGCAGGGCTCTGGGAGAAGCCGCTGGAATTGCTGCAGCTTTGAGCATAGAGGAAGAAATTACGACGGGGGATTTAAATGGTGTCAAGGTGAGAAAGATCATGAGAGACAGAGGAATTTTTATATAGGATATGTGTAAATTTATCTTCCTCCTGCGACTTATTTAGTGAAAGGATAAAGCACTAAATAAACGGGGAGGAGATTTTTATGTTCCACGGAATACAGGTACAAGAAGGCAGGTATTTTAATATACCTCTGGAGTTGTTTGAGGGATACTTTGCACAGCTGAGCGGCGCGGAGCTTAAAGTTTTGCTGTATATAATAAGGCATACATGGGGTTTTCAAAATTACGATACGTCGGTTCATCTCACAGTAGACGAAATAAGGAATGGGAGATATCAGAGAGGCCGTGTGCGTATGGACAAAGGTACGGGCCTCTCCGGCGGGGCTGTAAGCGAGGCCTTAAAATCACTGATCGAAAGGGGCTTCATTGTTTGCTACACTGATAATACCGACAGAGGAAGAGTAAAAAGGTATTTTATGATAAGGCAAAGCGATAAAGCTCCAAAAGAAACGATGGCGGTAGATAAAGACGGTAAGGTAACATCATACCATGAATGGCTGGAAATAGTGGTCCCACAAAAAAATGAAGACAGCCAGAACAAAAATCAATCTCGTACTCAATATAAAAATAAGATGGATATGATAGATAAAATATCCATCCATCAATCAATCCATCATGATACAGAAAAGGAAAAAGAAAATGAAAGCATCGATGCAATAAAAGAAAGGCTAAAAACAAAATACGGATTAAACGACCAGGATATGGCAATATGCCTGGCTAGGATGAAAAATAAAGACATAAAAAATCCTATAAAATTCCTGGAAAAGGTAGCAGAAAATTACGCCAAAAAAGAGAAAGTGTTAAACGAAGCCGTATCAAAAGCCGTCGTAAATAATGACTACAACGCAAGGCCCTATAGTGCCGATTATATAGTGCCAAGGAATTATTTTAACTCATATAAAGACCAGAGAAAATACGATGTGGCGGAACTGGAAAAAAAGTTATTGGCGCGATCTCGCGAAGAAGAACCTTGAAAAATCAACCCCATTTAGCTCCCCAGAGTTTCATCTCCACTATTATGTGTTTTAAACTTTTACCTTTTTCGGTAAGAGAATACTCTACGGTAGGAGGAATTGTTGGATATGCTGTGCGATTTATAATACCTTTTTGCTCCAGCTCTTTTAGCCTCTGTGAAAGGGTTTTTGGACTTATACCATCTAAAGATTTCCTTAACTCACCGAAGCGCTTTTTTCCATCAAATAAATTTTTTATTATCAAAAAAGTCCATTTGCCCTCCAGTATACTGAGGGCTTTTTCTATAGAGCATTCTATGCCCTGACAATCAATTTCTTCATGGGAATTCACTTTATCCGCTCTCCTTTCTTTATAAAAATAAACAACTTTATTTTTATTACGGTTGATAATTTTTACTTATGCTATAGTAACCTTTTTGTAACTATGTGACGTAGATGTAACTACTTTTCATAATAAAGCAACGATGGTATACTGTCAATTAGAACGTTGTAGAAAAAGGGGCGAGAGCTGATGGAAAAAAGAAAATTTGGGAAAACAGGCCTGGAGACATCTATTCTTGGTTTTGGAGGTTTTCATCTTCTGGAGATACCCGCCAGCGAAGCAGAATATCTGTTAAACCGTTATCTTGATGAAGGAGGCAATTACATAGAGACCGCTGCTAGTTATGGAGATGGCGAGTCAGAGCGGAAGATAGGACGAGTTATAGCAAAAAGGCGCAGAGAGTGCATTCTTGCTACAAAAACAGGCGAAAGGACTAAAAAGGGCTGCCTTGATAGTTTAAATAGGAGCCTAAAGAATCTGCAAACAGATTATATCGATCTTTTGATAATGCATGGCGTTGGCACCATGGATGAGCTGGATACCATATTGGGGCCTGATGGAGCTATAGAAGGTGCGTTACAGGCTCAAAGAGAAGGTAAAATAGGCTTTATAGGAATATCGATGCATGGGCAACCGGATGTTTTAATAGAGGCGCTGAAGCGCTATCCTTTTGATGCTGTGATGACCACTATAAACTATTACGATAGGTTTAATTTTCCTGAAATTGAAGATGTTTTAGTTCCTTTAGCGCTGGAAAAAGAAGTGGCCATAATATTGATGAAGCCTATTGCAGATGGTTTCCTATGGAGATCAGCGCCAATAGCTTTCAGGTATGCTATGAGTCAACCAGTTTCTGTAGTAGTCGCAGGTATAAATACTCGAGAGATGCTGGAGGAAGATCTGCGCTATGCCAACGAGTTTGTTCCACTTACGCCAGAAGAAAAAGAGGAACTGTTCAAAAATGCTATTGAGTTAGGAAATTATGTCTGCAGGCAATGCGGCAAGTGTTTACCGTGCCCTGAAGGCATCAATATCCCTGAGATATTTAAGCTGGAAGGGTATTATGATAGGCAGATGAGAGATGGAATAGTCAGAGATCCAGCGGAATTTGCATTAAGAGATAGGTTACGCTTCTGGTTTGGGAACGATAAGATGGCCAGAGCAAAATATGCTCAACTGGATGTGAAGGCAGATAAGTGTACAGGGTGCGGTGAGTGTATACCCAGATGTCCTTATAATATCGATATTATAAGAAAGTTACACATAGCAGATTATAAACTGGGGAACAAAGAAATTTTTTAGAAAAAAGAAGTATGTGAAAAGACTGTGAAAAAATCAAATCGCAGATATAGATGATTATATATTGCAGAAAACAAAAATCCCTCTTGACATACCCCTTGAAGCTGTGGTATATTAATAAAGCCATCGCGAGAGGGGCAAGGAGGCCAAAAAGTCGAGAGATACCCCTTGACAAAGAGACGAAACGATGGTAAAGTATAAGAGCTGTCGGGAGGGAGCAAAAAAGCCCTTGACAGACAGCCAGGTAAGTAGTAAAATAAGAA
>NZ_FQVH01000027.1 GCF_900129075.1 Caldanaerobius fijiensis DSM 17918 | reverse complement strand
ATGATGTTATACTTTTTAAAGATCCTTGCTATTTGTTTGTCAATACCATAGTCGTCATTCTTCTTAACTACTATCACATCTATCCGCAGCGGTTCCTTTGACAGGAACTGTTCTTGTATTATATCAATTTTATCTTTTTCATTTTTAAAAATCTCTCTGATAGCTGCATAAAAATCACTATGCCAATCATTGGTTATCTCATCCATAATAATCTCCTTCAATTCTCTTCGATTTTATTATACCATAATCTGTGTTCATGATGATGTACACTTACCTCTTTTAAGCTATTAAGCATTGGTTTTTATGTAATCAATATAGTAACTTGCGGCACGTAACTGCTCAGTATCTCATATAGGGTTTTCTGTATGGTCCCAGAGAGCCTATAAATAAGCCATAACTTTAGCTTTTTTCTTTATTCTGTATTGTACCATAATGATGCACAGTCACAATAGCCTTCAAATATAATGGTAAACAATGCTTTCTAATCTAACGTAATCAACTTCTCTGTTTCCAGCTCATTAATTTTATTTAAAATATCCTGTTGACTAAAATATGGTTTGATTTCATGTATTAACTTTGATATATCCTCTTTTGTGAACTTAATATTATTTTCTTTATAATCATTTACAACGTAATGTATAGTTGTGATCAACTCCAGGGATTTTGCATGTAATTTTCTAAACTCTTTTACTGTATTACTTATAGTAGCTCCATACTTATCAATAAACGATTTTGCTTTTTCACTTATATCCTCCATCACTAATTCTTTACCTGGTAATATATTGTATCCACCATTATTCCACATAACTTTTGCAGCATCCAAAAATGATAAATAATCCAGATCATCTAATATCTCTTTCGCAAAAGGGCCATAAGTATATAAACTGAAATCATAGCCCATAGGTACATTATATCTTTCCTGTAATAGATACACCAACTTAACTAATGCTGTTTTACCTAATATGTACCCCGATTTGTTCATTTCTTTAATTATATGCAAATAGAAGCATACCTTACAAATTCATTGTTTTCCATCAATAAAACTCTCCCGTCGCATAATACCTATCGCTTTATCTCTTCTCTCCCATTCATTTATTTTTATAAAACCATAAATTGGATCCCTTATCTCCCATCGCTTTTCCCCAAATTTACCACTCCCTTTTATCTTCTATTTTCTCTCTTTCATGGCTTGATATGTAACCTTCAGCTTGTTGATATAAGCCAATTTCACTTTGTTCTATAGCCTGATTTCTCGAATACAATAGCGATTTAAAAAATCGAGTACACCTTCAATATCAACATAATGCGCCTCATGCATTTTAACCTGTAATTCTTTAGGAAGAAGCGGGCTATATTTTGAGGCGAATTGGTCCTTTTTACTATCGTAAACGTTTATTCCTCAAGAATAATAAAAAAACCATGCACTTTCATCTTTCTTATCTTGCCTTATTTCACTTATTGTATAATTTTGCTTCCTATACTCCTCTGCAACTTTTTCTGCATCTTTTTTCTTTCCCACAATTCTTACATACATTTTACCAGTCGAGGTTTTCCCTGTCGTGACTTGGTATTTTCCTTTATTTTTTTCCTTTTCTTTGCTATGTTTTTTGCTCCATTCTTCATGATCTAGTGGTTTAGCATTTTTTACAGCTTCAATAATTAAATTAATATCCTGCTCAGATATATTTTCTCCTTTTACTTTTTTAATCTCTCCAACAGCTTCCATTCCTCCAATAACAACAGGCATGCTGCAATCTTTAGCTTTTACCCATTTAGCACGTTTAAATACAACAATGGGATATATATGTTCTTTAACCTTCTCATATAAATTAGACAAATTTTCTTCTAACCATTTTTTAAATAACTTAATATGCCTTTCATTTTGTTTAGTAGGGCTTTGAACTTCAATCCACTTATTCCCCTGTTTCATACGCCATTTATCTTTTGTACCCAAAAAAGTCCCATCCCATGATTTTGTCTCCAATACAAAAATTCCATTTGTACTTAACACAAGGTGATCGACTTGTATAAACTCATCAGGCTCTACCTCTAAAACAAGGTCATTTACAATAACTGCATCGCCTGGAAGCCATAAATGTAATGCCCAACCAACTGAATTTTCTCCACTACTTCCCTGTTCTTTTTCAGAATTGCGCCTCCATGTATAAGCGACATCTGCAATAGGTTCTAATAACCAGCCCAAAAAACCTTCACTAATCTTGTCTAAATGTTTTTGTTTTTCTCTTTCTTCTTTTTCGTTGATTTTCTGATAAAAAAGCTTTTTTATTTCTTTATCCTGCTCTACAAAACGGGCTAACATTTTTCTTCCTCCTTACATTTTTCCTTTAACAAGAAAGTCTTTTCTTACCTTCTCAAGAATAGGAGATGCAAGTAAATAGCTAACGACAGATTCTGTATTCAAACTAAATTTATTTATTAAAATTCTTATTGTATCCCTTAAGAAAAAAGCAGAAAAACTCATGTTTTGGGAGATCTGATATATTATATTTCCATCCAGATCTTCTTCCATTTGTACTTATCTTCCATCTCAACACCCCTTTTATGCAGCAAAATTACACTCATCACTGCATTTCCACTGTATCTTTTAGTATATAAGCATTTAAATAATCCTCAAATTGCTTTTCATATAAATTTTTTATAAACATAATTAAATCTTCAGGTATATCTTCATACCAAGCTAACAAGTCGTTATAAAAATTAATATCCTTTCTATAATTTTGAAAAACTGCATATCCCTCTTTATAGCTTAAAAGTATTTTCTTTAATCTTTGCAGTGAATCATAGTTCAGCAAATTTAAATAATCATAGTTACTTATATAGTCACTCTTATTTTTCAATAATTTCTCTACTCGGTGATATTCATCATACAAGCATTCATAATTGTTTTCCTTTATCGTTTTTATATCATTCTTTAAATTATCCAATAGCCAATTAAAAAACTCTTTAATATCATCAACAATACCACGTTGTTCATATTCCAACAAAAAACTACGAAGAGTTGACTTCAAACTTTTATCAAAGCCAACATCAAAAGTAAACCTAATGTCACTACCAAATCCTTTATCAAACATGTTTCCACCTTCTTTTATAACAAAACCCATTTGTTCCTTTATCATACTTCCTCTTCCAAGTCCATAACACTTTATAAAAATTATTTCCATATATTGTAATTACATACTTATAAAATTATGAAAGGGAAGTGTTCCTAATTAATTTTTTCTCCCTTCACAAATATTCCGCTTTTCTCTTTTTAAGTTCCTTTAACTGTATCCATGATTACGACATCTTCTATCCCAACAAAATCACCAGGCACCGCGTAGACATTTTGAGCCTCTCCATCACGCCATACTCTATCGCTATGTTCTCAAGCTTTCAGTATTCGTTGTATGAAAGCCTCAAAGCCATATATCCTCTGCAAAATGTTTCTTGAATATCCCGAGTGCTCATACCATTGACGTATAACGTTTCATATCAACACAGCAGAAACTTAGGGATTTTAACGGACAATAAAGAAGTTATTCTATCTTTCCTTAATAATTCCTCTTACATATAGTATCAAGTACATGTGCCAATTTTTTTCTGCTATCTTTGGACACTTCAAGCCCGGGAACAGCTTTTCTCTGCTCAATTTTCGGCCCATCAGACTGACTCCAGTCAACGAAATTCAAAATTCGCAGTTCCCTACCTTCCGGAGGAATAAGAAAGTCAAGGAGACGGTTTGTCAGATCCTCGTGGTGGCTCACAATAAAAACCTGACGTCTGGCAGAAATTTCTCCGGGTGCATAAGCAATCTGTCTGATTAGTGCAGCAGTTCGCGGCAGCTGAGCCATATCGAAGACAGTAGTTACGTCATCTAAGGCTATAATGTTATGTCCGATGTATCTATTAAGAGAATAGTTAAGACCAAGTAGTAGAGCAAGGCCTAACTGAGCTTTTTGACCAGTTGAAAAGGCCTTGAGTGGTCGACCATCTGCCGCATAAACCTGCAACGTATCACCAGATTTTGCGCCTTTGCTTCGTTTAATTTCCAAGCAAACAGGGCAGATACCTTCTACAATACGAAAACGTTCCAAAATCTCGTTTATATTTTTTTCTAGTTCCTTAAGAACATTCTTCGGCGGAAGAAGTGCCGCGTTTAACACCGAATTTTTTCCTGTTTCTTTCTTCAATGCTTCTGAAACTATGTCTATATACTCCTTTACCCTGATATAACTTTCTTTTTGCTGTAAAGCAGATATTCGTCTTTCGTCGAGTTCCTCTACCTGGATCCATTGCGATATTGCTTCTTGAACGCGATCTATCGCGGAATGAAGTTGGCTCGGTTGAGCTGTAAAAGATGACATTCTTTCTTTTAAGATAGAAGAAGGTATAGGTGTATCGCTATTTTTAAAGTCCTTTAATTCGGAATTTAATCCGGTTTGCTCTAACAAATAAAAGATTTTTTTTGATTTCTCTAAAAGCATACTCTGATTTTGCATTTCCTTCTGCTTGTCAAAAACCCTTTGTTGAAGTTCAAAGCGCTTTTGACCGATACGCGACTGCCATTCCTCAAGCCGATCAACTAGCCTGTCAAGATCATCTATCCCAATCTTTCGGAGCCATTCGATAATAGATAAAGGCGGGCTAATATCCGAACTAACTTCAGGCACTTCAAGCCACATTTTACCTTGATCTCGCAGAGCCGTCAAAACTTCCACCAGATTCGGTCCTTTTGGGTTATCAAAGTGCCGCTCCAGTTTTTCAAACAATGTTAATTTTGCATCTCCAGCTTACGGACTTCCTTCGATAACCTGCTTATTTCCTTTTCCTTTTCAGGCCAATTACTAGGTGGAAACACCTGAGCATCGTTAGGTATATCATCTAGAAGCAACTTGAGCTTTTCTCTAGTTCCAGCCATTTGATTTATTACTTTATACCGTAATTGAGACATAGCTTCTTCTATAAAATGTAAGACTACAGAAGGCTTTTCATCTGTACCAAGCTGCATTCCATTAGGCATAAGCAAATCCAAACATTCCGCACCCAAACTTCTCAACTCACTCTGCCATCCTGCTCGCAGATTCTCTGAATTTATCAAAAATAACCAATTCCTATCCCTTTCAGGAAGTGTAATCTGCATTTCCGTCCGTGCTACTTTTACCATTTCATTCCATGCGTCTCTGAAAGCAATCACCGCCTTTTTTCTCTTTTCACTGATATCACCTTCGCCGAGAAAATCCTTTTGAGCAAAACTTTTCAATATATTGTCAGAATCAGCCTTCCATTGTTTCAGCGCTTGTCTCACCGCATCCTGGGCTTTCTGTACATTTTCAGGTTTTGGGCTGAGAAATTCTAAAAGTCCAACCTGAGCATCCTCCTCTTCAAAAAGTTTGCTCAAGAGGTCCTGGTAAAAAAAACTGCAACGCGCAGCCAATTCCTTTGAAATACCGCCGATCCATGAGCTTTCCAAAGGTACAATCTCAGGTTGTTTTTTCGAATTTTCCATGACAGTCACCTTCACAGTATCGCTTTGGTTTTCAGCATATTTAACAACTGCCTCAATATAAGTTTCACCATGATTTTCCCCATTGCACGAAGATAATGGTAACCTTTCTGAATAATAATGACGATTCAATAAAAGGCAAAGCGCATCGACAAAACTCGTTTTGCCGAAACCATTGGGGCCCCTCAGCAACACAATATCAGCGTCGGTATTTAATTCAATCGGAGTATCATTTACAAACCCCCTAAACCTGCAAAGTTTTATCGACTTTATACGCGATACATGTTTATCGTTCACTGCCCTTTCTCCCCTCCATGAGCTTATATATGTCTTCCATCCTCTCATTTAACCAATTTTGAATAGGCTTATCGGTTCCTTCATCCAAAGATTGGGCTATAGCGGCCAGTAGGCTTGCGTGTTCCTCCGAAGTTCGCCTAGACCGCATCTCGCTTTGAAAACTATTAATGATAGCTTTAATATCTCGAGGTTTCAGTTCTATCTGTGGCCAGGCTGTAGAGGCTGTTCCTAATATCTTCCGAATAATATCCTCGACATCTTTATTTTCATCCTTATCTTCGCTTAAAACAACAATGGAAAAGTCTCCTCGATGCCAATCCTGATCGGCAGCCCACTGATTCAGCTTATTTTTGATTTCAGCATCGACTCCTTCTAGAACATGAATCAAACACAATACCGGAACTACCAGCTCCAACTCTTCTGCATAACTGGATAAAAAACGTAGAAGTCGACCAAGACACTCTTGGGTTCTGTTAGTTTCAGAAACTCTACGTTCCCAAGAAAGGTAGACAGCCAGAGCTACCTCTGATATATAAATACCCTTTACGACAAGACCGAGATCCTTGCAACCTGTATAGTCCATTAGCGATTCTATATCTAAATCGAGCTTCCATTCATTTAATTTAGAAGATTTATCCACCAAGTTCCTCACCTCATTAAACTATAATGGTTCCGTCCTGAGACGCACACGGCGACGTCCCTCGTCGGTCAATATAAAAGTTCTTCTAAGATTATCGTGAAATGTCTTCTTGGCCTCTCGAACATTATGGGCATGTCCTAACAACTGTAAAAATGAGATCTGGCGAACCGTAACTACCTTTATATCATCATTCTTCTTATTAACCAACCATATTCTGCGAGTACTTGCCTGCCAATTACCGACCACTATCTGTATAGCTGTACTAATTTTCTTGTCTTCACTCCACAATATTTTTTGAGGTAAGTAGCTTGCTACATCTCTATGGATAATGTAGAGCCTAATATTTGCACCACTAAATATATGGGATGTATCAATATATAGACCCAAGGGGCCATCTTTATCGCCGATCATGTTATTCAGTAGCTGCCAGGTAATATCATTATTAGGTTCATATGAATCATTTAATAATAATAAATAGATTAACATTAACACAATCATTATTAACACTGAATTTTCAATAAGATTGCTGTACAAGCCTTCCTTTACCTCAGGTTGAATTCCACGTACCCGTTCTACCCATCTCATCAGAGGAATAACTCTTCTTTCACCTTCTTTTAAGTCAAGCATTTCTGGAAAACGTCCGAAATTGAACCCCGAGTTATTTTCAGGAGCTAACCAATCGAGAACTTCGACCATAAGTGCGCTAGCACAAGGTAATGACAACGAGAGAAAGGACGCGGCAGCACCATCGCGCCTGCATTCTTCCCTCAAAAGCCGCCAAAAAGCTGCCTGGAAAACGCGCTTCCAGAATATATCGGCTTCCAGTACCTGTGTACCTGAACTATCCTTTGAATCAAAAAACTCAATATCTGAACCAAGAAAAGAATTTGCATTGAGGTCTTTCGGGCTGATCGATGCATTAGAGTAGTGAGCAAAGGCGTGCAATATTTGTGTTTGACTTAAGGTAAGCTCATTTCCATAAGCAGCTATAAAAGGTGCATTCGGCTTGGTCCAAATTTCGTCATTACTATTTGTACCGGACTGGGTACTATCCTTCTCTTGCAAAGCAAACTCCTCACAGACCTGCATAACTGTAAAGCGTACCTGCGGTTCATCACTGCCAAAACCGGAGAAAAGAAGGGTGCGCGAACGCATTCGATCGCGGAAAAGATCCCTTGCCCAACTGCGATGTCGCCAGTGCTGCAGATCTCTTTCGGTCAAAAGAATACTTTTACATTTACATTGTCCATTCTGAACATGATCTTGCTTTGGAGGCAGCTTTCCGGCACATCCGTTTATTTTATAAACCTTAAGACACCGCCGTGGTTTTGGCCCGCTTGTAAATTGTCTTCCTGCCTTGTCACGATATTCTGAGAGTGTATCTATCACCAAAGCCGGAGAATCATCTCCCATCAAGGGATATTTCAATCCAAAAGTATTACAATAAGCTTGTTCCATACACGTATCATAATTGGTGGTAATTACTTCGTCTATAAGTCCCTCCCTTGCAAGAAATGCAATGTAATAGTGAGCATCGGTAGGCTCTACATTTGCAAATTCAGGGATCTTTAAAATGTCGTAGATTAGTTCAAATCTCCTACATGTCTCGATCTGATGATTTTCTGAGCAGGACCACTCCCAAAGCTCACAGACCTTATCAAAGGATATATTGGGTTTATCCCTACTCCCCCCATTACACACTTCTTTTTTAACTACACATGATTTACAACATTTTTGACTTGCACATTTTTCCTTCAAAGCTTCAAAAACGCGATTTTGCATTTTACTCGTTATCGTGAGGTCAGTGATTCCTCCACGATGTTTAGCTTCGTAAGAAACACCCGCACCGATAAACGGCACAACCATTCCCTCGAGCAATCTTGTGAGCAATCGGTCAAATGTAGTTTTGGGTTCTCTTTTCGCGACCATCTTATCACACATCGGGACTATATATCCCGAATACCTCCTCCCTGCCATTTTGTCCAAACTTCTCATTAACCACTATTAAATTGTACGTTTTACTTATTTAGCCCAATGGTGACACTCTATGACTTAATCCTGTAAATAACAACACAAACATTAAAAATATTTCGACATATCTCGACAAAATAAAAACAGGAACCATCCTGTTTTTGCTAAAACAAACCTTTTATAACTATCGTAAACAACACTAAGCCGTTGCTATACTAAATATTTTTCAAAATCATTCACTATCGCTTCTATATCCTCATAATTTTTATAAGTATAACAAGCAGCTTTTATTTTATCACCAACTGCTGTTTGCATTTTATCCCGAAGGAAACGCCAAAGAGATAAATGAGATCCGTAATCCGCTTCGCTACTTTGATGAAACACATGAAAAAGGACAATAGGCTTTTTTATAATATCTAGATTTTTTTCTAAACAATACCAATATTTAACTAGGTTCGTAACACCACCAGCACTTTCTGCTTCAATCACAATGTGATAAGTTTCAGTATCAACCCTTAGGTCACCAAACTGAAAGTAGGTGTTACCATCAATAATTATCCGGTTGTCTTTTCCTTGCCCTTTAAATACATTATAACCATATTTATGTGCCATCTCCACAAACTTTTTAAGGATCTCACCTTCAATATTCATTCTTTTTCTTTGCATGATACTGCAATCCCTTCTATACCCAACGTGGCGATAAGCTTCTCGCTGTTTTTGGTTTCTAATTTATATATTTAATATATTTATATTTTCATCGTATTTTAAGTGAGCTGGTATGGACTTCTCTATTTTATATTTATTTCATATATCTACTTTTCACTTTAAGTTATTTTTGATTAAAAATTCTTAAAATCCTCTCTGCTCTAAAATTTTTATAAAGTTATCAATGGCATTTAAACGTCCCCTAATTTTCAACTCTATATTGATATTATTGCATATATCTTCTATTATGCTCCTTATGTATTCATCTCTTACATAAACCCTTTTGGGTTTTCCAGTTTGTAAAATATAGTCAATAATCATTCTCAAAATTTCAGATATCTCATCATCTTTTGGAGAAAGTAACTTTTGATCAAGCACAATTCCCGTCCTAGAATCAGCCAAAACACATATTCTAATAGATAGTGGCCTTTCATATTTTTTATCTTTTATGCTCCCTTGCACATAGGCTATATCTAATTCCAATATACTATTTATAGTTTGCTGTTTATTAAGCCTAGAAATTGACACCTCGTCTTTTAAAAACACTTTTTTATAGGCAGGAGGTACTGAGAAAAGCGGCGCTTCACAATTAAGCCATTGCTTCGTTTCCTCATCATATCTACGAAGCAATGTCACGCCTTTTTCAAAGTTCACTTTAATTTTACCTTCTAAATATGCCTGAAGAGCCATGTATAAATTTTTCAAAATTTCTGTTTCTTTTAATACTTCATCTTCATCTAAAATATATGGTGAATAACCTTTTTTAAATGAGCGAAAGTAAATCCAGTTATTTTTCCCTCTAAATTTTAACCCCAAATCTTTGATAATCTGTAGTTCTTCCTTAAACAATTCTTCCCTGTCACCAAAAAAACAGATAATAACATTATCCTCTTGAAACCTTATTACCTGCTCAGGTGGAATATCATCTCTTTGAATCATTGCCATAAGCCTATTAAACGCTTCAAAGCCATAATAACTTGCAATACAAAAACACTCTCCGCTCTTTCCCATTACACTACAATAAACAGGTTCACTCATAGCAGGGTGAAGTATAGTTATTAAATCCATATCCCACAAATGCTCCCATGGCCTTAATTCTTTAACTTCAGAAGCTACTTTATAAAGTTCTCGCCACTCATCTAAAGTTGCTTTTTTATCCATTGTTCAAAATTCCTTTCACTTATTTTTAAATTTTTACTTATATTTTTATTCTACATGTAAAACACACTATTTTCAAAGTTTAATTTATATCTTCTCATATACTCCTGATGAGATCGCTGTTATACCTATGAAGAATCTTGTTAATTTTGTCTTGAGTCATGGCAACAATAGATTACTATTTAAGGCATCGGTGATGTATTAGCCGCGGGCCTTGTGGCTGAGATTGGTGATGTTAAGTGTTGCCTTTTTTAGAGTTTTTGAGGCCTTTATCTTTCAAGGTTTCAAGAAATACTACTTGACATTACACCGCTTGTCTCCCACTGTAGTTTGTAAAAAACACGATAATTAATTAATAAATAAAAAATAACCACCGTAAAATTAAGGTGGAATACACATTACTTCAAATACTCATCCAAGTCTTCTATCTTATTAATCTCAAATATGTGATCAACTATTTCAGTTAAGGTACGTTCATTGGCATTTTCTATCTTCTTTTTGTAATCAGAAGAAATGTCTCCAAACTTTCTTGTTAAAAGCCTTATTAAGGTTTTGCCTATGCCCTTCTCAATACCCTTCTCAATGCCCTTTTCAATACCTTTTTCAATGCCTTTTTCTTCTCTTTCTTTTAATTCCTCTTCTGTATATATTTTGAGATTAGCCTCTTTTAATGTCTTTATTATATACTCCTGGGTCTCTTCATTCACTCTATCGCTGTACATTTTAAACACCTCCACAGCTTTCTTTATATTTACCCTAAAAGCCGCTTCCAATAACCTTATCTTCTCATCCTTATCTTTTACGTCATTTATGCTTTTTAGTAATTCTTCGAATGCTTCTCCAAAATATACATTATCGCTCAATAATATCACAGGATAATTCTCTTTTACATTTTTCAGCTCTTTTAATACCACTAACTGTATTGATATCCATTCGCCTTTTACATAGTATATACCATCATCAAATTTCTCTACATTTATGCCGTATTTCTTCAGAAATTTAGTTAATTTTCGTGGATATGAATTACTTACAAAACTTAATGTCACTTCTTCTATTTTTATGTCATCAATCTTTTTATTGGTCTTCTCATAATCATTCATTATGGATTTGTAAGTATATGCGTAACCTAATCCTTTAAAATAATCGTCTATTGATACATAATCTTCTGGTGATTTGTATTCTATGATGTTATACTTTTTAAAGATCCTTGCTATTTGTTTGTCAATACCATAGTCGTCATTCTTCTTAACTACTATCACATCTATCCGCAGCGGTTCTTTTGATAGGTACTGTTCTTGTATTATATCAATTTTATCCTTTTCATTTTTAAAAATCTCTCTGATAGCTGCATAAAAATCACTATGCCAATCATTGGTTATTTCATCCATAATAATCTCCTTCAATTCTCTCCGATTTTATTATACCATAATCTGTGTTCATGATGATGTACATTTACTTTCCAATAGTTCCGTCCCAATTTATTTCTCCAACAAATGAATCAATTACGGTTCCAGGTGAAAAATAATATTCAGGTTGTGAAACTACATAGCCCGGTTTAATTGAGCTATTAGACTCTTTTTTTGGATCAAAATAACCTCTTCCACTTAAAAGCTCTACGTCACCTTTAAATTTTATATTTTCATCGTATTTTAAGTGAGCCGGTAAGGACTTCTCTATTTCTATCTTTACATTTTCTTCTGATTCTTCTGATTTCAATTGAAAATTGCACTTATTTATTGATTCAAGTAAAACATGGCCAAAACCATACTTTGATTCACCGCCAAGGATCAACTCTTCGATTATATTAAAATTGCCAATAAAAATTCCCGAGTTAACATCAGAATCATTACTTTTAATGTAATTGCCTTCAATTTTAGCGTCTTTTTTTATCCATATACATCCTATAATTTTCGTATCTTTTAAATTCCCATTTCCATCCTTAAACTTATTGTTTATGAATTCAATTTCATGTAAGCTTTCATTTTTAGCCGTTCCCGAAGAAAAATCTATTGCTGTCAAAATTCTACTGCCTATAAACTTGTGTTCAAACTCATATGAAGATATTTTGTTTTTATATCCAAATTTCAAACCATCGTCGGTGTATTCTGGGGTATATACATTTTCTTCATCGTAAATATAGAAATATGAAAATCTAAAATTATCCATAATTTGTCTTCCGATTTTTTTATACATTTCTGAATCAGGATCTTTATATAAATGCTCCGTAATTCTTTTTGTAACAGCGCCCCAAAAATTTCTACCAAGCACATAATACCTTGTAGGCGAAACTACAGAACCTTTAAAAGGCATATAACCAATGTGAAGAGGACTTTTTAATCTATACACAACATCAAGTCTTTCCCATCTGTTTCCGTTCACATCACTCACCAACTTTTGCATGGTATAAAGCATAGGTTAAAGTATGCGCGATAATTTTTTTGAGAAAAAGAAGCTTGTCAAGATTTTCAGCAACAACTTTTAATTTTTCACAAAACTTATAGAAATCATCATTAAGGAACGAATCTTCATCGCTATCCAGAAGGTATTTTTTTATCTCTCGTTTGTTTAATAATTCAACTAATTTTTCTTTTATATCTTTTCCTTTGTCTTCAAGCCATAAAAACATCGCATAAACGCCGTCTTCTTGTAATATTCCAAGGGCTTTCCGTATATTGTTTTGAGCATCCTTCCCTTTTGGCATATTCTGACCAACTTCAATACAAACATAGTCGAGATTAAGCATCGGCCTTTTCCCCCTTGCTCTTTGAATCTACTTCTGATATTTTTAACTCGATTCTGCCAAAGCCCCTCGTTCCCATTCCTCCTATACCAAGAAGTTTAAAGTATGGAGAAACGTGATCTATTATACTTATTATATCTTTTAAATTTTTAGCATCTTTTCTAACATTTTTACGTTTATCTATCCCAATCTCAAAACCTAAAACCGTACCCCTTGGTATTGCCTCATAGGTAAAAAGTGCTCCCTCCTCTGCAGTACCTGTTTCTGGATTAATCCTCACGGAAGTTCTGATCTCAAGGTTATCATTTACTATATGTGAAAACAATTTATCTGAAACCACAACTACCTTCTTAACCCAATTATCTATATCAGGTAAAGTTACATCTAAATCCTTTCTAACCTCCAATAAAATCCATCCAAGATTTAAAAGACCATCAGATTCAATTCCTTTTATCGCGCTGGCATTATCCTTAACATTATCATCTTCAATATTATTCAGTATGGTTTTTATTTCTTTATTATCTTCAAACCAGTATTCAAGCAGTTCTCTTGTGGTAACCCACACAGTTCCCTGGGACGATGAAACAGGAAAGAATATTATCTGGCCATCGTAAAACCTGATTATCCCTTGTTTTTGCTCATCGCCAAAGTAGGATTTTACTTCCTCTTCTGCATTATCCCTATTATTTTTGCAATTCTCATCATTTTCCATTAAATGTATTATATAAAATTCCTTTGTAACCCCTGCCATAGAAGTACCCGGTATTTTGGGTACATCTGTAGCAGGATCTCTAACAATTGTATTATCTACTCTTCCTAGCCTGTATCCCCCTTCGCCGATATGTACAGGATCAAGGGTCCTTGCATAAACCTTTTTGATCTCTACAAAATTACTCATGTTAACGAACCTCCCTTACCTTTATAACATGCTTAAACAAACATATTATATCAAGCAAAAATTTATTGCAAGCGGACTCCACAAGAAAATATTTTGTTTTATCTTCTAAACCACTCCATTTATCTCCAAAAGCATCCGCTAATGTGGCTTTTGCAAATTCTTTAAACACCTTATCTTTATCCTTTATATCTCTCCATTCCTTTAATTTTCTTATAAGCATTTCTTCGATAAAATTTATCTGTGAATTTGAAAGATTATTTTTAAGTACTTCCCATAGTTCAATCATCTCTGATATCTGATAAAAATAATACGGCCTTGATGTGTATAGTTTATATTCTGAATTTCCTCTCTTACCACGCTCATAATATATCCTGTATCTGTCAGACGTTCCTACAAGAAAGTCAAAATCAAAATAACCGGGATACAGAAAATAGCTCTTCGCTTTAGAAAGCCTGTCCAAATCATCAAGTGTATATTTTTCATTTTCACTTAATCGTTTTATAGGGTAAAAGCTATAATACTTATCATTCCTTATACCTATGGTGTTCCACCAGGGTTTCATTTCCTTTGCCTCTTTAAATTCTTTTTCTTCCAACATTCTCTTTTCTGAATCCAGAAGAACATAAAGTGGAAATTTTCTATTCGCAGCAAGCAATTTAATATTTAAAGGTAATTTCCCGAGAACTTTTTCAAATCTCTCATTAAACAATTTTGTTACTAACTCAATTATTTTTATTGAATCCTCTGCAGGTACTATCAAGCGAAGAGAAAGTGGTGTTTTAGTTATTTCTATAAATGGATAATAACTTTCAGATTGCAAACTATTGCTATCAGCCTTTATAACTTCATTTTCATTTGATAATAAAATTTCATCTACATCTTTCTCATCAGCTAAATAATAGAAGCCTTCCTCTAGTGCCTGCCGTACTGCCAGCTCTCCCTCTTTATCGCTAAACTTAAATTTTTCAAGGGATTCTATCGTATAAAATTCGCCGTTACTCATGTGAAATACAAGTATACTCTCGGGCTTTAAATTCTTTATTTTAATTACATAGGGAGCCCTCACCTTTATATTTTTTCCTACCTTTTTCTTCAGCTCCTCATAATCTACTTTAAATCTGATTCTTCTCCAACCATAATAATATATCCTCTCTTTAATGTCCCTGGTAACAATCTCAGAAAACTCCTCGGTTTCTCTCCATATCCTGTACAAACGCGCAGGAGATGGATTTTGCGTAAATAAATATCTTAATAATGAATTATGATCTTTCTTAATTTCATCAGGAATATTTTTTTCATCTCCTTTTTCCAAAAAATATCTAATTAGTGGTCCTGTCTCTGTTTTTGTTACATTATTTGCAATCCATTTTGCTATATTAAGAGCATTTTGATAAAGATTTTTCCCTTGTAAAATATTATTGTCTTTCAAGATTCTTTGAACTTTAACATTATTTTCTTTTCCTTTTGCCCAATCCTCAAATGTTTGGGAATAAATTGTATTTATCATTGTGCCGTCAAGCCATTTATCAAGACCAAAATTTATAGACACCAAAGCTATGCGATTATTTACATCCGCTACCTCATCCAGCCATATTGTATTTTGTCTGTCCGAAAACCATATTGCCAGTCTATCTCTTTTTCTATCTTCGCAAATAGCACACATTTCTTTATCTATATCTTTAGGCCTCAACCTGCAAACAGGACAAATATCTTTATTACCCCCCTGTGAATTAGAAAGGCATGGGTTTCCAATGTATTCTTTATTTGATTCCTCTTTGATGTATAAAACAGGCGTTTGTCTGGGAATTTTTCTCTCTCTTTCCGCAAAATCTAACTCCTTGGCAATAATTATTAAACCCCGCGATTCACTACTTAGTTTAAAAACAGGCCAAAGCTCACTTTCACTTCCTTGGGTTATGATTTTCAATGCTTCACTTGAAAGTTTCTTAGCGATTTCAGCTGCTTTATTATTTTCTAGACTCGGAAATGTGAAATACATCCCGTTTATGTCCTCATATATAGCGTTGCCTATAGGATATTTAATCTCACATAAATCCTTGAGTTCTTCTTTTATATCTTCAATAATTTTTCTTCTCGCTAAAATATCGCCAATTTTTTTCCCTTTATTAATAAATCCAAGGCCATTCCATGATATACCAAATATTCGCCATTTTAAATCATTTACACTTAAATTTTCTCCAAGCATCAGTGCAGCTAAAACAGATTTAAATAAAGATGCCGTAGAATAAGAATGATCCCATAAAGTAACGTCATTTGCGGGAATCCTCGTTTCTCCAAGAGTGTGTAAAAATACTGGTTTTAAATTGTTAATTAATGATCTTCTAAAACCTTTTATATCCAATTTCCCACATATATAATCTTCAAATGGAGTTATAAGATTGCTTTGTAAAACTTCTAGCCTACTCTTGAGAACCTGCAAGTCTATTTTTTCTTTAGGATAGCCAAATGGAGAAACAATAAGTGTATTTTCAACTGATTGCTTCACTCTCACAATTCCTTTATCGTCAGCGCTATCAATTTTATCACAACTTTGTAAATATTCGACAATTTTATCCTTCGGATTATGATGTTCCGTAATAATTTTGTAGACGCTTGAACTTTTGCCGTTTATTTGGAATTCAAAATGCTTAGACTTAATTTTATCTACTAATTCTGATTCTAAAAATCCATCAATATTTCCATGATAAAATTTTTGTCCTCCTTCTAAGGACTGTCTTCGAACAAAATCAGGATGGCATTTGCCAATATCGTGAAGTAAAGCACCTATTTCTCCTTTTAGAATAGAATCTTTATTTTTCTTCAAAGGATCAAGGACATCGCTCATTATTTGGACCTCCTGTCTCTCCAAACAAAGATATGATTTCGCTATTTAACTCATTTAAATTCTTTATTTTTTTAATTGTGCATTCACCATCAAGCTTTAATAAAATTTCTCCTTCTTTGATTTCTTCTTCTATTACGCCAAAGCCAGATGTTTTCTTTGCTGAAAAACCATATGTATAAAACATTAATTTCAATGCCTCTCCCAGAAACGTTAAATCCTTTTTAACCTCTTCTCTTATTTCAGATTTTCCTTTTTTAGGATATGGAAAATAAAGAAGATAAAAGTATCCATCTTTTTCAGGTTTCATTACCTCAAGAGGTATCGGCCCTTTGTTAGTAGGTGTCCTCGTATCTCTTTTTAACGGCGTAATAATATCTTTTTCTGCTTCATCTTCAAAAAATGTTGTAAAAAAATAAAGCCTGCCTTTTAGCATTTCTTGCTTTTTTCTTGGCTCAGATCCAAAAAGGCGTTCAATAATACTTTCCTTTTCAGCGTCATCACTCCATTTCACTTTTTCTGCAGCAAATCTTAAATGTCCCTTCCATGTCGAAGGCCTAACAATAGGAAGCCCTGTAAACCTGTCTCTGACAATTGGGTTTTCCAACACTTTTGTTCCTTTATCATTACTCTTTTTCTCCACCCATTCTGGCAAATAAAACTCCTCTTCATCTTTACTCGTGTACGGTTTTTTCAATGTAAAGAGAATTTTTATAAGCACAGAGTACTGGGGAAAGCAGCAAAAATCATCAACAGAAGGATAAAAATCTTTTATCTCGCCTTTACTTTTCTTGATTTTATTTCTCACTTCTTTTTTCAACTTACCAAGCAGAACCTTACATGATTCTTTTTTTTCTTTATCCCATCGATCAAGATAATAATCATAGATCAATTGTACCTCACCCCCAAACATTAATTTAGGATCTCGATACCACTTTTTTCTTCTATTATCTTTACATTTAAATTGTTATCTTGACTACTATGGCTGTTATCAGAAAATAAATATTCACCTAATCCATTTACCAATTTATTTTTTATTTTTTCTCTATTTCCTGTTAGCCATCCGAATACCCTTACCTGAACCGTTTTATCATCAATCCTGTATCCATGGGACACAAAAACTTTCGAACCCCGACCTAATTCCCCAAATATCTCGTGTCTCTTACCTTCATCACCTTCAGTCCTTCTTAAAGCATCTCTAATATGATATGCTATAGGTATAAAGTGGTAATCATTCCACAGTTGGTTCCATCCGTCATCCCTTTTATCTTCCAAATCTCCATAGCTCTTATTTTGTCTCCAAAAAGCTTTATTTTTTATCAACTCTGATATCTCTTTATTAAAAGTTACATTAATTTTATAAACAAAAAAGTCTTCTAATAAATTCGCCGCTCCAGTTTTATTCTTTTCTCGTATAATTTCAACAGAATCTCCTTGTAATAATCCATTTTCGACAATCTGTATAACTCCATTGCCTTGGGAAGTATGTGCGCCTAATGCCCCGTATTCTGATATAACTTTCAAAGTCTTATTTAGCAAAGCCCACTCATTATCGGTTATTTCTCTCAGAGGAATAAATTTAAAAACAATTGGTTTATCAGATATAAAACCCGAAACCCTTCTGCTAAGATGTGTTTCTCCTCTCCGTGTGCCGATTTTCACATTCGGTTCTAAAGGCAACAGCTGACCTCCACTAAACTCCACTTCTAACCTGAACTTTCTCGCCCATCCAGTACATCCAAACAGTTCACACACGTCACAATGTTTTTTGTCTTTACATTTTACCTCAGATTCTGAATCAGTTGGATCGCAAGCTTTTCTGCCCAGACCTTTCACAACCATTTCGTACCACCATCTTAGACTTCCAATAAGTCCTGTTTCTCTTAAAACCGTATTTTTCCCATTTTCGTCGCCAGTCCATAAGGGTGTCAGGGTTTTAATCTTAATTGTAACAACGTCCATAAATTTTTCCCCTTTCAGCAACCTTTCTCCACGTTCCTTTAGTTATTAAACGTAAAGATGCTTTTTTTGGTTACTTACATTATTATCCTTTACAAAATATTTCGACATATTTCGTCAAAAAAATATATCATAAATACTCCGCTTTTTTCTTTTTAAGCTCCTTCAATACCTCCTTTACATCCTGGGCTTTATCTTTTGAACATATCAACAAAGCATCTTCTGTGTCCACGATTATGACATCTTCTATACCCAATGTAGCGATGAGCTTCTCACTGCCTGTTATGATGCACTTCTTTGTATCCACGCTCACCACATTGCCTCTTATGACGTTGCCGTTTTCATCCTTTTCATAAAGCCTCTCTATGGATGTCCAGCTTCCCACGTCGTCCCAGCCAAAATCACCCGGCACCACATAGACATTTTGTGCTTTCTCCATCACGCCATAATCTATGGATATGCTCTCAAGCTTTGAATACTCTTCGTACAATACCTGTTCTATTTTATCCGTATCAAAATATTCCCTTATGGTGTTCAGTGCATTGCTTAATTCCGGCATGTACCTGGATATAGCATTTAATATAGCCGATGTCTTCCATATAAACATACCGCTATTCCAGAGGTAATTTCCGCTTTCTACGTATTTCACCGCTGTGTCGTAATCAGGCTTTTCTACAAATTGCTCTACCTTATGAACCGGATTTTTATTTATTATCTCTTTGGTCAGCTTTCTAAACTTTATATATCCATAACCCGTTTCAGGATGCGACGGCTTTATGCCTATCGTAACAAGGTTGTCCCCTGCTTTCGCCTTCTCTATCGCCGATTTTAGCACACCTATGTACGTCTCTTCGTCTTTTATCACGTGATCAGAAGGGACAACTACCATGACGGAGTCTTCACCAACTCTTTGGGTGTGAAGGGCTGCAAGGCCTATACACGCGGCTGTGTTCTTGCCCATAGGCTCTAATAAGTATGTTGCCCGTGGGCAAATCCGGTATCTGATCGCTTATGATCTCGGCGTAGTCCATGTTTGTCACCACAAATATATTCTCGACGGGCATAACCTTTTTAAGCCTGTCCACCGTCTGCTGTATCATCGTCCTGTCGCCGTACAGCTTTAAAAACTGCTTAGACATCTTTATCCTGCTTTTGGGCCAAAACCTCTCGCCTTTGCCCCCTGCCACGATAACACCTGTTATCATACGCATCACCCTCTTTTGAATTGATCTCTGTAAATCTTGTTATATCAATTGCCAACTTTACAAATTTTTCTTCTATTACAATTATAGCATAAAATTCACTTAAGTGTCATAATAATGACGATGTATTTACTATAACAACTTTTCCCACCATTCTTTATTCTCTAAATACCATTGTATGGTCTTTCTCATGCCATTTTCAAAACTGTAAATAGGCCTCCAACCCAGCTCTTTCTGAATCTTTGATGAATCCATGGCATACCTTATGTCATGTCCAGGCCTGTCTTTTACGTACTTTATCAATGATTCAGGTTTGCCTAGTTTTTTTAATCCTTCTCCGTATACCGGTAATTCCCTATCGTGCAGCGCATTTATTATCATAAGCACAATAAGTTTCTCTGGAAACTGATAAGGGCCGTAGTTATTTGAACAGCGTGTTATATTCACAGGCAATCCATATGTACGATGGTATGCCCTTACTAAAAGATCTGCTGATGCCTTGCTGGCTGAATACGGGCTGTTGGGAGCCAGCGGCGTTTCTTCTGTAAAATATCCGGCATCTCTAAGCGACCCATATACTTCATCGGTAGATATCTGAAGACATTTCTTCACACCGTATTTTCTTGCAGCATCCAGTAACACCTGTGTACCTAAAACATTTGTTTTTAAAAATACAGATGGGTCTTCTATACTGCGGTCAACATGGGATTCTGCAGCAAAGTTAACGACATAATCGATACCCTTTGAGAATATCTCATCAACTAAATCTCTATCTGCTATATCGCCTTTTATAAATGTATAATTGGGATTATGCTCAATATCTCTTAAATTCTCAAGATTGCCTGCATACGTGAGCTTATCAAGGTTAATTATCTTATAATCGCTATGTTTTTTAAGCATGTATTTAATAAAGTTGCTACCTATAAAACCTGCTCCACCTGTCACTAATACCTTCATTAAATCACCTTTCGCATATCTATCGTTCAATTATCCAACTTTTAAAACCTGGTCACCACAATGTAAACTTCCAGATATTTCGTCATCATCATTTATCCAGCTTAGTTACCCCTACTTCTCGATAAACGTTATAATTCAATGATTCCAAAAGCTGATTTAATGTCATATCATCCTTTACGCCTGATGAAGCCTCCTTCATAAAAGCTGTTTTTATCGTCAGCAATATTATTTTTATATCCAACCATATAGAGTAATTGGTTATGTACATAAGATCAAATCTCAACTTATCATCAAAGTCGGTAGTGTATTTACCCAGGACCTGGGCCAGTCCTGTTATGCCTGCTTTAACGTTATGCCTGTAAGTATAAGTTGGATGTTGTTTCTCAAATTGGGCAACAAAAAATGGCCTTTCCGGTCGGGGACCAACAAAACTCATCTCGCCTTTTAAAACATTAAAAAGCTGAGGCAGTTCATCTAGCCGCGCTGCCCTCAAGATTTTACCCACTTTGGTTATGCGGGGATCGTCATCTGTCGCCAGTACCGGCCCCGTCAATTTTTCTGCATCTTTGTACATGGTCCTAAATTTGTATATATTAAATTCTCTGTTCTTCTCTGTGATCCTGACCTGTTTATATATTATAGGTCCTGGTGACGTTAATTTTATTAACAACGCTATTATCAGCATAATCGGCGACGCGATAATAATACCTATAAGCGACAGAATAACATCAAAAATCCTCTTTATATACCTCTGCTCAACAGTCAGTGCAGGATAGTTGATGCTTAAGGTTGGAACATCGTTTTAGCCAATTTCCCAGCCGCTCTTCATCACCGATGATCCTACGAAAGAAATTTTTCTGCAGGGCGTGATAACTAAACTTAGGTAAAAATGCAGCTATGTAGCCCATATGAACCAAAAACAGGTCAACTATAAAAACCACAAATTGCTTAGCTTTCATATTTACCGATGTACATGCATTGTACCCTCTTCCCTGCTCCACGGCACTTTTTCAACGCTTCCTTCCCATAAACCATGATCAATTGACTTGAGTCTGTTTACATAATCACCATCGTACCCTAATAAACGTAATATTGTTAATTCTAAATACCATAACCCTAATTCATGGGCTTTCCACCTATCTTCAAAAGATAAAGCTTTGACTTTTTCTTTTTTTACCGGATGAACAATACTATTTCTAATCTCCGTAAACAAATGCGGTCCATCTTCATATCCGGGACTAATACTAAAGGGAATCTTAAATGGTATTTCAAGACCATGCAATAATAAGCGAATTTTATCCGATTCATATAACTTATCATATTTATCCTTTGATATTATAAGTTCTTCTTGAGTAAATCTTACCCACGAAATTAATTCCAAAGCAGTACTAACCCATATAAACGCTTCTTCCATTAAATCAGCTTCTAGACTTTCTATATACCATTCTAATGCCATTATTAAAGATTCTTTCCATAGAGGATTTTTAAGTTTTTCCACAAATAATGGAAATATTTTCCCCAGCATCTCTGGATGTTGTCTTGAAAACCAAGTAATTTTTCCTTTTTTCCAATTTGAAACCCTACAATCCTGGATTTTTTTCCATATACAAGATCCATCTCTGAAACCCAACATAACATCCAAACCTACATATCTGCCCCTGGCAAATGAAAATAACCAGAACAACGCATAAAACAAAAAATCAACATCTTGTGGCTTAAATAGCTGTTTATCAGTACGTTCAATCACCCCTACATGGGTTACCTCATACAAACCTGTATTTTTTAGCCAATTAAATATGGATTTATAATCTGGTTTTTTATCAATAGTTATTTCCCACATATCATAATTTAAGACTATTCTGCCCAATGTATCATCAAAATTCAATATATAAAAATATAATCTATCAATTTCTCGTTCAGGCTTTTCAATGGTATTTGTAATTATACCACTTAACGATAAACCACTATCTGATGAAAATTTGAAGTTTGTTATTAAAATTTTAGTAGGATTGAAATCTGGTAAATACAAGTATAACTCTTGCGAATCCAAACCTAGATCTAATTCACCTTTCACGACATACCCTTTAAAATGTATTTTAGGCTTAGGTAATAATGATAAATAAACACTTCCATTATTTAATGTGTATAATGTATTTTTATCCTTGTCTTTTATCTCTAAATCGCCATTATAAATTGTTAGTTTCTTTCCTTTCAGTGATGGTAAATTCTCACCTACATATCCACCAATTTCTTTTGGTAGATCATAATGCATAATTTATAATCCCCCAAAATTTATCTCAAATACGTACTATACATCTTATCTATTCCCTTAATATCCAAAACATAATCCTTTTCACTTTTAATGGCATCCTTAATAAGATCTCCTATTGGATCTCATATCTATGATGGCTATAACTGATATCCAGGTTTTTAAATATTTCGACATGTTTCGCTAAAAAATAAGTACTGATAGATAACCGGCTTGTATCATATAATATCAAACCCATAATCATCACGTATTTTTTCTAAAAAGTCAAATGCAGAATCTATTTCCTCATCAGTATATTTTCTCTCTGACTTTACTATTTTTACCTTGTTATTAATTTCATTCCGAGAATACCCTTCTTGTTTGAAGTATATAATTGTGGCAACAAGTTCTAAAAATCTGGCATTTTGCTCATTAAGAATATTAATTAAATTACTATAATCTTTTAGATTATCCTTTATAACATCATTTTTAATTTTTAATCTATAAGTATACTTAGGAAATAACCCACCATCATCTTTTTTTTCTTCAATTATATTCATTAGTTTGAGCTCTTCAAGTTCAACTGTTAAAGTATCTGAATACGGACCATAATAATGAAAGTAAAAGTCCTCCATAAAATTTGCTCCTAAACTTTTTAGTATGTATACTATTTTCTGCAATTTTTTGCGTCCATCTATCTCTCCCGCAATACTCAATAGTTCAATAATATTGGAATAATCATTTAATATACCGCTCACTCCAACCCCTCCAAATATTCATCTAGATACTTTATTATATCATCACATATATTAACACCTTCATAATTATTTCTTGGAAAATATAAATAATACTTGATTCCCTGATTTCCGGATATGGCTCTTATTGAGTCAGAAAATCTAGTGATAGATCTGATTTTACCTTTGTTGTTAATTAAAATTGGTGGTTTTTCCCCTTCTTCACCTTCGACATAATAATCATATGTCACATTACTAGGTCTATCAAGAGCGAGATAATATTCATCATCCATTCCTTGACTATTTAGTTTTTCCCTTATTCTATCTAAGCTTATAGGTACACTTTGTTTCAATTCATAAGCTTTATATAAATCCCTATACAAATATTTGCAGCATAAATCACTTAATATCCTATCGGTTGAATCCTTCCATAACAGAATCGCATATAAAATTACACTGTCATTTAAACGTATATAGTCATTTACGTTTATATTCTCATTCTTAAATATAGGAGTCAATACATCTATTTTTATATCTAAGGAATTCTGTTCATATAAGTATTTTGCTCTCTTCAAAATATTCTGCAGCAACAATTCGTATCCTCTAGTAGTTTTATGATAGTATACCTGCCAATACATATAATGCCTGGCATACACATATTGTTCCACCGCATATAATCCTTTATAATCCACAACTACATTATCATTGTTCACTAACAAAGACTTTATAAGCATATCTACATCAAATAGCCCATATTTTACACCTACATAATAGCTATCTCTTAGTAAATAATCCATTCTATCTACATCGAGTTGACTTGATAACAAATAACTCAGATACTTATGTTCATACTCTTTCTTAATTACGTTAGCAACTTTTTGTGGAAAGGTTTCATCAATACCTCTTAAAATCCTATTTACCTCAGTATCGCCAAGAATAATGTTAATTGTCCATTGTTCATGTTTTGTGCCTATTATTTTTTCAAATACATGGGAAAATGGTCCATGTCCGATATCATGTAATAAGGCTGCAGCTAATCCTATCTTCCTCATTTCGTCATCTATATTAATTACATTTTTTAATTGAGATAGTGCTCTGTCCATTAAATACATAGTACCTATAGAATGTGAAAATCTGGTATGGTTTGCGCCATAATATGTAACTTCCGATGTACCAAGTTGCCTTATTTGTCGCAATCTCTGAAATTCTTTACTGTTTATCAAATCTAAAATCCACTTATCATCTATTATTATGAAGTTATAGATTGGATCTCTAAAATATTTTTTCATAATAAACATTCCTCACAACCAGATTAATATTATTCACATTCTTTATATTCTTAATCTCGTCTCTGGAATAACCTCTTTTGTCTTTCGTGTATATCTATATTTAAAATGGTTATAATATACATTAATCTACAGAATTAGGAGCGATAATATAACATGGAGGATAATAATTTTTTTATTGGTTTGATTAATGGTTTATTATTAAGTGGTTTGCTTTGGCTTGTAATACTTGCTCTAATATATTACATTTATACAAACTAAGTCTTTTTATCGTCTCATACATCATTTGTTGCGTCGCCAAGTATATCTTCCGTTGCTGCGATTTCCTCTATGGTTTTAACATGCGATGGATTATATTCAGGTACAAGTCTTTTTATAAAAGCTTTGACTTGATCTACATTCATATCATCTATAGTGGTTCTATATTTCTCTAGTAAAAGCATCAATCCATCGTAATCATCAAAAACCGGCTTTTCAATAAAAATTTTATCGTGCTTTGTGGAAGCATACTTATCTTCCGATAAAAGCAGTTCTTCAAATAACTTTTCTCCCGGCCTTAAGCCTGTTATTATTATGGGAATATCCACATCGGGTTCAAAACCTGACAAGCGTATTAAATCCCTCGCTAAATCTATAATCTTGACTGGTTCACCCATATCCAGCACAAATATCTCTCCACCTTTGGCAAGGGCGCCCGCCTGGATTACCAGTTGTACAGCCTCGGGTATTGTCATAAAATACCTTTTAACCTCTTCATGGGTTACAGTCACCGGCCCACCTTCGGCTATCTGCTTTTTAAATAATGGTATCACACTGCCATTACTGCCCAATACATTGCCAAATCTTACTGCAACAAATTCTGTATTGCTTTTCTTGTCAAATGACTGAATTATCATTTCACATATTCTCTTTGTCGCTCCCATGATGCTCGTAGGATTTACCGCCTTGTCTGTGGATATCATAACAAACTTCTTTACATTATGTAAATCAGCGTATTTTACAAGATTGAGCGTCCCGTAGACATTATTTTTTATCGCTTCTTGAGGGTTATCTTCCATAAGAGGAACATGTTTATGAGCAGCCGCATGAAAAACTATATCGGGTTTGTACTTTTTAAAGATATTACTGATTCTCTTTTCATCTCTTATACTTGCTATAATACAGCTCATATTAAGGTTTGGATATTTTCTTTTTAATTCCTGTTGTACATCGTACATATTATTTTCATATATATCTAAAATAATCAAATGTGATGGTGAAAATCTCGCTACCTGTCTGCAAAGTTCGGATCCAATAGAGCCTCCCCCACCTGTAATCATTACTTTTTTATCTTTAATGTAACTACTCATCTCATCTAAATTTACCTTAACTGGTTCTCGCCTCAATAAATCGTTTATGTCCACATCCCTTATATTATTAACCGATACAGTTCCGTCTACCAGTTCATATATCCCAGGTAATGTTTTAACTTTTATATGTATTTCACTGCACTTGTCAATAACTTTTTTTAATAAAGATTTAGGAGCAGAAGGAATAGCAAATATAACCTCGTTAATTTCTTTTTCATTGATAATATCCTGTATGTCATCGATCTTGCCCATAACGGGTATCCCATCAATGCTTCTATACAATTTAGATTTATCGTCATCAAGTATTGCTACCGGTTTCATGCCGATTTCAGGGTGATTTTTTAGCTCCCTTATGAGCATTCGACCTGCACTTCCAGCACCAATAATCAAGACTTTTTTGTGCGCAACATTTTTTAGCGAATTATTGTTATAATTCATGTAATTTCCATATAAAATACGACTACTAGTTATCAATATAATACTTAAAAACCAATATAACGGATAAATAGAACGAGGCAAATGTATCTCTAGCAAAAATAATACCAATGATGACATACCGCTGCTTATAGTCGTAACTACCATTAATTCCATAATATCCCTTAAATTTGCATATCTCCAGATTTTATTGTATTGCTTAAAAAATATAAATGTAACAATACTGATGAGAGTAACCAAATAAAAAGACTTTTCATACACGATAAAATATTGGTATGGAATATTGTAATCAAATCGTAAATAAAAAGAGAAAAAATACGCTATATTCAATAATAACGTATCTATTATTAACAGTGAAACTTTTCTTTTATTTCTCCACATATGAACATCTCCCTATTATTTACCAAAGAGGTTTATAGCCTCTCTTAACTTCTCCACCACATAATCTATCTGCTCATTCGTTATTTTATTAAAAAATGGCAAAGCGATTGTTGATTTTGCTACTGATTCTGTCACTGGAAAATCTCCTTCTTTATAGCCTGTCATTTCTTTTATATACGGCTGCAAGTGAACAGGAGTAAAATAAGGCCTGCATCCTATTCCATTATTAATCAAATATTGCATTACCTTGTTTCTATCTATGTTTTTGTCTAATCTTATAACATAAATAAACCAGCTCATCTTATTAACTTGTGGAGCTATGTAAGGGATTTTAACTCCATCTAGATTTTTTAGCCTTTCATTATATTTTTCGGCCACTCTGGCTCTTTTTTTAATTATTTCCTCTATCCTCTCCATTTGAACGATACCCAGTGCAGCATTTAATTCACTAAAACGGTAATTAAATCCAAGTCTTTCATGTTCAAGCCATAAACCTGTAATCGGTCTACCTTGACTCCTCATACTTCTGCTTAATTGTGCAATGTCTTCATTATCAGTAACAATTACACCGCCTTCGGCCGTTGTTATTTGTTTATTAGGATAAAAAGCAAAAGCGCCTGCATCACATAATGTTCCAGCCTTAATTCCATTATACTCCGATCCCAGTGCTTCACACGAATCTTCGATAACTTTTAAATTGTATTTTTTTGCTATCTCATTTATCTTCACCATATCCAACGGCTGGCCAAAAATATCAACAGCCATTATCGCCTTTGTTCTATCGGTAATTTTTTCTTCGATTTTATCAATATCCATGTTAAGCGTATCAGGATCTATATCAACAAATACAGGCTTTGCTCTTTCGTACAAAAAGCAGTTTACCGTAGCCACAAAAGTAAATGGCGTTGTTATAACTTCATCCCCATCTCTAATACCTAATGACCTTACTATCAAATGCAAAGCACTTGTCCCACTATTCACTGCTATCGCATATTTTTTACCTACATATTTGGCTACTTTCTCCTCGAATTCTACAATCTTAGGCCCTATGCTCAGTATATCAGATTTCAAAACCTCAACTACTGCGTCTATCTCCCTCTGCGTGATATCTGGCCTCGCTAAAGGTACATTCATTTATTTAGCCTCCTCGTGAAATTTAATTGGCTTAGCTGGTACTCCTACGGCAGTACAATTAGATGGTATATTATCGACCACCACTGCACCTGCTCCTATAATCGTGCCTTTGCCAACCTCTTTATTTTGTATTATCGTGGCATTTGAACCTATTAAACAACCTTCATTTATCCTAACATTTCCTGCCACATTTACATCCCATAACAATGATACATAATCATCAATATAAGCTTCATGTCCAATTCCACACTTTGGACTTATAATCACGTGATTACCTATTTTGATATTAGTTGTTAATATACATCCGGGATATATTATAACATCTTTTCCAATCAGATTAGTTTTTGATATATAAACTGATGGATGTATTATATTCGCATATTCCACATTATAATTTTCTAATTTAGATACAATACTTTTTTTAATTTTATAATCAGCGATAGCACATATAACAAATATATTGTCGGCATTATTACTTAAATAGTCAATCCCACCCAATACCTTTATTCCATTAATATATTTGCCGTGTAAATCCTTATTATCATCTATAAAACCAATTAAATCCCATGTTGGTTTAATATTATTTATTTCCTCAATAAGCAATGCGACTTCTTTACCTACTCCACCTGCACCTATAATAGCTATTTGCCTTAATATCTCAATCATCCCCCACAGTTATTGTTATTTCCCGTAAACTTGGGCATCGTGGCATATCCTTCCGCTGATATGCCTTCTCTTGTTATAACTTTTTTTATCGTAATAAACAAAATCTTAAAATCGAGTAACAAATTCCAGTGGTCAACATACCATACATCCAGTTTAAATTTTTCTTCCCATGATAGATTATTTCTTCCATTAATCTGTGCCCAACCAGTTATACCCGGTCTAACATCATGGCGCCTCATCTGCTCTTCTGTATAATAATTTAGGTACTCCATAAGCAATGGTCTTGGACCAACAAGACTCATATCTCCTTTTAACACATTAAATAGTTCTGGTAATTCATCAAGGCTTGTACTCCTAAGCAATCTACCTATCTTTGTCAATCTCTCTTCATCAGGTAACAAGTTACCCTCTTTATCTCTTTTATCGTTCATAGTCCTGAACTTATAAATCTTAAATGGCTTACCCTTTAAACCAGGCCGAGTCTGACGATACAAGATTGGGGAACCCATTGCTAAGTAAACAATAACTGCAATTATTAGTAATAATGGAGATAATATAATTAAAAGAAGTGATGACATGATTATATCTAAAATCCTTTTAATAATGCTTGAATTCATTTAATCCCCCCATTTTTACTTAGCTTCTTCCATCCCTATTTTTACACAATGATTAGGGATTATATATCGCCTCAACAAATATTTTTAAATGAAATAACATCGCATTTAAGATAATTTATTTCTAAGCCTGGAGACAAACACGATTTTTGGTTTGGTACCAGTTACAATTGTTTCTATATAGTCACATATTACACCTATTATGTCATTGACGTTACTATGATCATATAAAAATTCTAATAGCCATTTAACTAATGAAATACCATAATTTTTAAATTCCATATCTTCTTCTATAGACCAAATACGGCCTAATTCACATATAAACGCTTCTAAAGTTTTTCCAATATAATAGATAAAGCTACTAACTTTCTGGTTAATAAAGCTATTTGGCACAACCTCTACTAAAGGTCAATCGTATTTAACCTAATTTATTACTTTCTTCAACCAATATTACCACTTTCAATTTATTGCATATTTAGCATTTAAATATCTTCTATAAATCTCATCCATTTCTTTTAATACCTTGTCAATGGAATAATCCTTTATGATTTTTCTCCCTTCATCTCCCATTTTTGCTCTCAAATCTTTGTCTTGAACTAATCTTTTAATAGCTCCAACGGTAGCATTCACATCATTAATAGGTACTAAATATCCGTTAATACCATCTTTGACCAGATCCCTGTTGCCTCTTACATTTGTAGCTATAACTGGTTTCCCTGCCGCCATTGCCTCCATAATGCATCGAGGTAAGCCCTCCCTCATCGATGTCAAAGCAAATACATCTGAAATACATAATAACTCAGGTATATCTCGTCTAAAACCTAATAATTTAACTTTATTGTCTAATCCTTTATCATGTATATATTCTCTTAAATAACTTTCATATTTTCCTAAACCTACAATTAGATAATATATATTATCATAATTCTTCAAAATTACCAATGAATCTATAATCTGTTTATGATTCTTATTCGCATTTAACTCTGCAACAGTTAATATTACTATATCTCTGTCGTTAAAACCAAATTTTTCTCTCAACTCTTTTCGTCTATTTTCATCATCTATAAAATATTTATCGACATCAAGCCCAACACCATGAACATAGAAAACAGCATCTTTTATTCTCAATTTAAATTTCTTAGCAGCATTATAATCCTCATCATTCATCGTTATCAAACCATCGGTCCAACGGGCAACCAATCGCTCCATTGTATAATATACGAACCAGTTCTTAATCGGCGCTCCTTTATAAAAATGGAAACCATGAGCTGTATAAAGTACTGGCTTTGTACCAGTGATTATTGCAGCCAATCGCCCTAAAAAAGCTCCAACGGGAGTATGAACATGGACTAGTGAATATTTATTTTTTTTCATAATATTTATCAATTGCTTTAATGCCTTCACATTAGAAAATGAATACGGCGATCTTACAAAATCAACGTTATAATACACAACTCCTAATTTTTTTAGTTCGTCCTGTCTATTTCCTAATTTCGTCGCCACATGAACTTCATATCCTTTGTTTTGAAAATACTGTATAAAAGGAATATGAAAATTTAATATATGACATTCAACAGTTGCTATAAAAAGAACTTTGCTAATATTTCTCTCCATTATTACCAACACCCACTATCATTATGTAAAAAACGATTTAATAACCGTTATTTCCTTATCCAGCACCAAACTCTCATTAAAAAATTTCTCTGCCCTTTTTCTACCGTTATCGCCAAGCTTTTTTGCCAAACTTTCATCATCAAGTAATTTCCTTGTAGCTTCATATATTTCTTTTGGGGAATTTACGTCTACCAAAAATCCAGTTTCTCCATTTACAACTTCTTCTCTACAACCCCTTATATTTGTCGCAATAACAGGCTTACCCATAGCCATTGCTTCTATAATAGACCTGGGCATTCCTTCTCTATAAGACGGCAATATAAAAAAATCACTTATCTTTAATAATTCCGGAATATCATTTCTAGTACCTGTCAAAATTATTCGATTTCTCAACTTTTCATCTTGCAAATATAACTCAATTTTTTGTTTTGTCCCTACATCCCTTTCATCTAATGAAGCATCACCTACTATCATTAAATATAAATATCATAGTCATCAACCAAATATTTAAAAGCTTCAAGAAGATCCAAAATACCTTTTTCTTTAACTAACCTACCTACAAAACAGATAATTTTACTATTATCAGCAGATATGCCTAAACTTCTTTTGTAATCTTCTATATTAATTTTTACATTTTCCTGATTGAATCTATTAATGTCTACACCATTACTTATGCATGTGATTTTATCTTTATCTATAATCCCTAATTTAATTGCCGTATCGTAATCTTCTTGACTTTGAGTAAATATGTAGTCTGTAAAATATCTTCCCATTATCTTCTCTATACTCGTAAATATTTTATAGCTTATTTTAGACATATTTTCATGAAAATAAAACCCATGAGCCGTATAAATGATCACAGGAATATGTGCCAGTTTCGCCGCTATCCTACCTAAAACACTGGCGACTGGAGTATGGACATGAACAATATCATATTTCCCATCTTTCATAATCCTATATAGGTTAATAATTGATTTTACATTAGATATAAGGCTTATTTTTCTATCTATTTTTACATATTTGAATACATATCCACGCTTTTCTAATTCTTTTGATTCTTTGCCTTCGGAGCAAGCAATCTCAACTTCAAATCCTTCTTTTTTTAATCTATCAATCAAAGGAAGCAGTAAATTTTTAACTGTAAAATCAACAGCACAGACCTGTAATATCTTAGGCAAAAAAATTCACCTCATTTTATACCAATCTATTACTTTTCTTAGACCTTCTTCAAATGTAACTTTAACACTATATCCAAGCAATTTTTCTGCTTTTTCTATGGAAGCCAATGAATGCTTTACATCGCCAACTCTTGGCTTATCATATATAGGCCTTATATTAGTTCCCAATATCTCATTTATCTTATCGACCAATTGATTTAATGATATTCTCTGCCCACATGCTATGTTAATTACTTCACCATGTCCAACCTTATCTGAGGTCGCTGCTAATATATTCGCTTCAACCACATTGTCTACATACGTAAAATCCCTTGTCTGCTCTCCATCTCCAAATATGACTGGAAATTCTCCTTTTAGAATTTTGGTTATAAACTTAGGTATTACAGCAGCATATTGTGAATTAGGATCTTGCTTTGGTCCAAATACGTTAAAATACCTTAACGATACAGTTTCTAACCCGTATACCTTATAAAATACTCTTCCATACAATTCTTCAACATATTTTGTCACAGCATATGGCGATAATGGATTAGGCATCATATCTTCACTCTTAGGTAATATTTCTGTATCTCCATAGGCAGATGAAGAAGCAGCTATCACAACGCGCTTCACACCAGCTTCTTTTGCCGCAACCAATAAATTCAGTGTTCCGTCGATATTATTAGCATTACTTGAAATCGGATCTGCTACTGATCTTGGTACAGAAGGCAATGCTGCCTGGTGTAAGACAAAATCTATATCTTTAACAGCTTCTTTTACATCATCAATATTTCGCAAATCGCCTTCAATTAAATCTATGTCATCTATAAATTCTTCAATGTTTTCTCTCTTGCCGGTAGAAAAATTATCGATAATTCTTACATATTCTCCTCTTTTTAGAAGTTCTTCAGCTATATTTGATCCTATAAAACCTGCTCCACCGGTAATTAAATATTTAGCCATTATTTATCAATCCTTTCTTTAGTCGCTGCAACTTCCTTTATATAATCGTAAATACTTGTATTCTCACTATAAACCGGAGCACCTAATTTGTATATATTCTTGTTTACAATCCCTTTAAATGCATTTCGAGTATCAATGATAATACTTGCTTTTTCTGCAATTTTTAAGTAATCATAACAAGAATGATCAGTACATAAAACAACACAATCGTAATTTTGCAGATCATCATAGTCTAATTCAACTGACTTTACTGTATTGCCATCTTCATCTACAAATTCTTTAACATAAGGGTCATTGTATTCCAGATTTGCACCCTGTTCTTTTAACAATTTATATATCTCCAATGAAGGTGATTCTCTCAAATCGTCTACATCTTTTTTATAAGCCATCCCTAAAATTAGAATAAAAGAATCGTTGATACACTTTTTATATCTGTTAAGTACCTCGCTTATTTTTGTTACTACATATCTTGGCATATTTCCATTAATATCACTAGCTAGATCTATAAATTTGTTGTAAAAATCATACGTCCTGGCTTTCCACGACAAATATTGAGGATCCAATGGTATGCAATGCCCTCCAATTCCTGGTCCCGGATAAAATGGCATAAATCCAAAAGGCTTGGTTGAAGCTGCCTCAACAACCTCCCAGATATCTATGCCCATCCTATCACACATCATCGCCAGTTCATTAACAAGGCCTATATTAACCGCTCTAAAAGTATTCTCCAACAATTTAACCATTTCAGCAACTTTTGTAGATGAAACAGGAATTACAGTATCTATAGCATTACTATACAAAAGATAAGCTAACTCAAGACATCGCTTTGTGACTCCACCGATTACCTTAGGTGTATTTTTCGTGTTATACTTTTTATTACCAGGATCTACCCTCTCAGGTGAGAAACATAAATAGAAGTCCTCTCCTACTTTATATCCCATGTCTTCGATTTCTTTTTGTATCAATTCTTCTGTTGTACCAGGATATGTGGTGCTTTCTAAAACTATCAACAAGTCCTTATGAAAATATTTTTTTATTTCATTTACTGCATTTACTATGTATGATATATCAGGATCTTTTGTTTTCCTTAAAGGTGTTGGAACGCATATACTCAGCGTATCCACCTGTGAAATTTTGCTGAAATCCGTGGTAGGAATAAATTTGCCTTCATCAACGTGTTTTTTAACAATATCTGATTGGACATCTAAAATATAAGATATTCCATCCAATAATGAAATTACTTTTTTCCCATTAACATCAAATCCAATAACCTTAATCCTGCATCGGCAAATGCAATCGCTAATGGCAAACCGACATAGCCTAAGCCTATGATACCTATAGTAGCTTGTTTGGATATTATTTTTTCTTTTAATGTCATCTATAAATATCCTCCAATAATTAATCTAAAAGTTAAGTTCATTTAATTAGACTTTTATATAAGGTTGTTAAATTATTTATATACACTTCTATTGAAAACCTATTTATCGCATCTTTATATGCATTTTTCCCCAAGTATTCCGCATACTCTGTGTCATTCAACAATTTCTCAATAGCATTAGCTAATTCTAACTCGTTCTCTGGTTCTACTAATATTCCGCTTTCCCCATCTCTTATCAATTCTGGTATTCCACCTACATTTGATGCTATAATAGGCTTCGCTTTTGACATAGCTTCTAAAAGAGAAATAGGCAATCCTTCCCATCTTGATGGTAATACAAATATTTTTGTTTGTTCTAACAAAATATCAATATCACGTCTATTGCCAAGAAAATCAACTTTATCGTCTAGTTTTAAAGCATTTCTTAGTTTTATTAAATCATCTTTTAAAATACCATCACCAGCTATTGCAACTTTCGTTATTTTATCTTCAATCAATTTTAGCGATTTTAATAAAATGTCTACACCTTTAACATTGCTTCTTAATGAACCTACTAGCAGAATATCATATATTTTTTGTCTTTCTACAATTTTTTCTATGGGAATGCCATTATATATTACCAAAGCTTTATTTGACAAAGAAGGTATCCATTTCACTAAATCATTTTTCGCCATTTCACTAACGCAAATTATTTTTTTATACATTAAATATGACAAGTTATCGAATAACTTAAAGACTTTATACTTTCGTCTTCTATTGAAACTACTATGTTCAGTAAAGACATATTCCACCTTCTTTGTAAATAATGATGCTATCGCACAAAAATATTGCGCAGGGAAAAGATGTACATGAACTATGTCATATTTATTTTTGTTTATTAGCTTTATTAATTTAAATATAACTCTTAGATCATATTTATTTTTTAAATTTAAATCGAATATATTTATATTTCTATCAAGCAATTTGTGGTATAAAAATGTTTTACTATCGTATAATATACATAAATCATTGTGTATTTCACTATTCTTTTTTGTATATAACAAATAATTTACCAATAAATTTTCTGCTCCACCAATATTTAGACTATCTATCACATGTAGTATCTTCATACTTAAAATTCCCTTCCATCATCTTTTATTTTTTCACGATACCTCCCTCTATTATCTTTCATTTTCTCACGATATCTCCGTTTTTCTTCAATTTTCTCATTGCAACAAGAACCCTCTATGGCTTATATTATCATTTTTTACTCATATTCCCTCCATATGCGTAACCTTAATAAACCTCACTTGTTATTTCCATATTCTGGCGGAATGCCTCCACTTATCTCATGGGGCTTACCCTCCCATCTCTCACAGGATCTTCGTCCTTAATTTCTTCGTTCTACCTGCCATGAGGTGGATGTCAGCTACGCTCCTTTGCAGGGTCTCTGCCCTTATGGTGAAAATTCTTACCTGACTATTCCAGCTCTTGTTGTCAATGTTCAAATCGTAATTTTATTTTCTAAAAATACATATCTCTTTTTTATCCTTTGCA
>NZ_FQVH01000026.1 GCF_900129075.1 Caldanaerobius fijiensis DSM 17918 | reverse complement strand
TACTTACGAATAGTATCGGAAGAAACGTTGCCGGCAGTTGATACAAAATAGCTTCTGGTCCACATGGATGGCATTCGTGCAACCTGCTCAAACTCACGGTGTAGATAGTGGGAAGATACACCTTTGAATCGCGCCACTATATCGTGCGGTGCCAGGTTTGGCGGCGCGTTGACAAACAGGTGTACGTGGTCGGGCATAATCTCCAAAGCCAATATCTCCAATTCAAGTTTCTTGGCCACCTCCTTGATAAGTTCTCTTAATCTGGCTTCTACAGGACCGACCAGTACCTTGCGCCGATAACGAGGGCACCAGATAAAATGATAGTTGATCAGTGATACACTTGTATTTTTGTGTCTATATTTTTCTTCCATAGCTACATTATACCATATTCAAGAAAGATACTTTGACAAAAAATAACCGGGCTTTCATCCCACGAGTGAACCCGTGGGCTTTCCCGCCCGGAACTTTGTAAGGGAAAGGGCTGAGAGAAAAGGCGTCAACCCGCAGACAAAGGAAGAGATAACGATTCCGGCAACGAAGGCAGCAGTATTCAGAGCAGGGAAGGAGCAGAAGGAAGCGGTTGCAGGAACAAAGACGGCAGGCTAAAAACCTGCTGTTTTCATTTTGCAGAAACAACAAAAAAGGGGTGAACGAAGCATGAAGAAATCCAAACCGGTATATCTGACAATCATTGTTCTGTTGCTTTTGGTATTGGCTGGAGAAGGTTACATATTTTTTGCCAAAGGTTATGCAAAAGCGTCTGCAGCTACAACCGTGCAGAGCAGAGAATATTTCTATGAGCTACCTGAAGATATCATCACAAACCTGAAGGACAAAGGGCAGTACATCAAAGTTTCCACAGTTTTTTCCATGAAGGACAATAATCTGCAAAAAGAACTGGAAGAGAAAAACGGCATCATAAGGAACAACATCATTGCAATACTAGCTAACCAAAGTGCATCGGATATAGTTGGGCAAGAAGGGCAGGACAAACTCAGGGAGCTCATAGAGAAGAGTGTCAACGATATTTTGCAAACTGGAAAAATCAATAATGTATATTTCAAAGAATTTATCGTACAGTATTAATTTGTGCTTTTGTCATAGCCCCATGGCTGAAACCCAGGGGCTTCCGCACCGTGCTTTTCAGCAAGGTAAGAATATAAAATAAAAAATTTTTATTGACGTACGTTTTTATGTACGTTATAATTCTCCATAGAGGTGATTTAAATGAAAACAATGCCTGTGACAAAAGTAAGGCAGAACATATATAAAATAATTGAACAGGTGAGAAAAAACAGCGAACCAATCCAAATAACTTCCAGAAAAGGCAACGCAGTTTTGATTTCTGAAGAAGACTGGAATGCAATCCAAGAAACGCTGTATTTGCTGTCAATACCCAACTTAAAAGAAAGTATTATAGATGCAGATAAAACTCCGTTAGATGAATGGAAGGATGAGGAAGACTTGGGATGGGATACAAACTAAAGTTTTCAAGATATGCTTTAAAAGACGCAAAAAAATTAGAAGAATGCGGATTAGATAAAAAAGCAAAAGAAATTTTGAAAATATTGAAAGAAAATCCTTATCAAAATCCACCTCCTTATGAGAAATTAAAAGGAGAGCTGCACGGCAAACTTTCGAGGAGGATAAATATACAGCATAGGATAATATACGAAGTTTTGGAAGAAGAAAAAATTGTAAAAATCTATAGGATGTGGACACACTACGAATAGCTGGTAATACATTGGCAGGCAAATCTGAAGCCTGTTTTTTTATTTTTTTTTTGTGCAAGATTTTCAGAAGGGAGCTGGTAACTTGAAAGAAAAAGCACTCACAGCACTCATGGGCACGACGGTGTACATGCTCGCTGGGGTGTGGCTGTTCGTGCCCATCGTCAGGATGTACATGGCCCTGAAGGGTTACAACGGCGTGGGAAACATGCCGGATTTGTCGTTCGTAAAGACGATGTACGCAAACCCGCTGTTGGACTTCAAAGCGCTGGCAGACAAGCGCATACTGACGGGCTACCTCATAATGTCGTTCATCGTGGCAGTGATTACAGCTGCGCTGATAGTCATCGCAAGGGAAAGCGGGGTGAACACAGCGGGAGTGGAGTACCTCAAAGATAACGGCACACACGGCACGGCGAACTGGATGACGGAGAGTGAGGCCAGAAAGGTGCTGGGCATAGGCACGAACAGGGGCTTGATATTCGGAAAAATAAACGGCAGGACGGTCACGCTTCACGAAAAGACGTACTTCAACAGGAATGTGGCGGTTTTCGGAGCATCCGGCTCGATGAAGTCAAGGTCGTACGTGAGGACGAACATGCTGCAGCTGGCAAAAGAGGGCAAGAGCATGGTGGTGACGGACCCGAAGGGCGAGCTGTTTAACGACATGGCTCGGTTTTTGAGGGACATGGGATACGATGTGAAGCTTTTCAACCTCGTGAACATGACGCACTCCGACAGATGGAACCCGATAGCAGAGGTGAAGGACGACATAGATGCACAGATGTTCACGGAAGTTGTCATAGCCAACACGAAGGTGATAGGGAGCAAGTCCGGCGATCCGTTCTGGGACAGAGCGGAGCAGAACCTGCTGAAGGCGCTGGTGTTGTACGTCGTGTGCGAATACCCGGAGGAGAACAAGAACCTTGCGAGTGTGTACGCACTTCTGGCAAGCGGCGACTCAAAGAAGGTGGACGACATATTCGACACGCTGCCCGCAGGCCACCCCGCGAAGATGCCGTACAACATATACGCGCAGGCCAACGAAACGGTGAGAACGGGCGTCGTGATAGGACTCGGCACCAGGCTTCAGGTGTTCCAGAACAGGCTGGTGCAGAAGCTGACGGAAGTGAGCGACATTGACCTGACACAGCCTGCAAGAAAGAAGTGCGCGTACTTCTGCATCTCCAGCGACATGGATTCGACGTTCGATTTTCTTGCCGGATTGTTCTTCTCGTTCCTGTTCATAAAGCTGATAAGGTATGCGGACATGAACGGAGGAAGGTGCAGCCCCGAAGTGTACTTCTTATTAGACGAGTTCCCGAACATAGGAGCCATACCGGATTTCACGAAGAAGATAAGCACGATAAGGTCGAGGGGCCTGCACTGCTCCGTGATATTCCAGAACATAGCGCAGCTCAGGAACAGGTACCCCAACGATGCATGGCAGGAGATAATAGGCAACTGCGACTCGAGGCTGTTTTTGGGGTGCACGGACACGGCCACGGCCCAGTTCGTGTGCGACCTTTTGGGAGCAGCGACGGTGAGAAGTGTGTCGATAAGAAAGAAAGCCGGACTTGAAGGGCTGTTCGATCTGGGAGATGTATCATCCGGCACGCAGAAGAGAAACCTGCTGAACCCGGACGAGATACTGAGGCTGCCGCCTGAGAAGGCGATACTCATACTGAGGGGCCAGAAGCCGCTCATGATAGACAAGATGGACTACACGAAGCACCCGCTGGCGAAAATGATAAAGCCAGAACCGATAAGCATGTACAGCCCCGAATGGGCGAAAGAAGAAAAACAGAACAAAGCAAACGTGAAGCAGGTGGAAAGCGAAAAAGAGGCCGACATGGAGCAGACACAGAGCGCAAAGGAAACGGATATGAAGCATACGCAAGACGCAGAAGAGAAAGAAACGGACACAGCTGAAAACGAAACAAAATTTTTCTATATCAGCAAAGTCAAAACGAATGAAAGTGGGACAGAGAAAACGGAAGCGAAAGAGTCAGAGATGAAGGGAGCGGAAAACAATACGGTGACAGAAGTGAGTATGAATGCGGATGAGCAGGCGGAGAAGAAAAGCCAAAAGAAAAACGGCAGAAAATCGAAGAAGAATATGAACAAAGGTTGGTGAAGGTGTCCGAAAAGGATGCCCTTTTGTTTTTCTGCAGGAGAAAAAGAAACCTGCTATCATAATACAGCAGGGAAGACTCTGAGGGAGGTTGAGAGAATGATAGAGCAGATTCAGAAAAGGGGGAAATCGCATATGACGCTGCGATGGGAAACATTTCCCGGTACTTTGAGAAGTACGGAGTCAAGAGAGCCGTCATGCCGGAGTTTTCGATTCCGTACGACTCATGCCCCGACTGCGGACAGTTGGTCATACTCTATCCGGACGAGGAAACCCAAACTTGAGGCGGATTGCACGGGAGGCTTTGAAGCCTCTTTTTTTGCGCCCGAACGCAGCCAATATATGGAACGTTAAGCGGAAGCTGTTTCCGAATTATCATCCAATATTTAGGAGATGGATTTATCACTGCGACAAATCCATCTCCTAAATATTTACAAACGCACGATTTTCCAAAGGAATGAGAAAGGGGGTGGTCATAGACCCCATGGCTGAAGCCAGGGGCTTGGGGACAAGCCCTGCAGCTAAGCCAGACCTATGACCAGCCTGAGTGCCGGAGTTCAGCCGGAACGATGAAGGCACTACGTTGGGAGGGTGCACACCTTAAGATGCATTCCCAGTCTTCTGCCCTGTGGCACAGCGTTAAAAGCGAGCAGGGGTGCAGCGAGCGGTGCGCTGTGCGCTAAACCCCTTCCAACATTGACGAGGGAAGACCGCGGATCGGCAATCCGCGGCGTCACCAGCCCCGTAAGGGGCTCCGAAAGGAGAGAAGGAAGAATGGTTTTTGTCTTGGATAAAAAGAAGAAACCGCTCATGCCGTGCACGGAGAAACGCGCAAGAAAGCTGCTGCAAAGCGGCAGAGCGGTGGTGCATAGATTAATGCCCTTTGTTATCCGTTTGAAAGATAGAACGGCAGAAGAGAGTAACTTCCAACCGTTAAGGTTGAAATTCGATCCAGGAAGCAAAGCAACAGGTTTTTCCGTGTTGAGAGAAGAGAGTGCCGAGAAATCAGCAGCAATAATAATGGGAGAGATTCATCACAAGCAGGGAATAAAGGACAGCCTTGACAGCAGAAGGGCATTGAGACGTGGAAGGAGGAACCGCAAGACGCGTTACAGAAAACCGAGATTCGATAACCGCAGGAGGGAAGAAGGCTGGCTGCCGCCGTCATTGGAAGCTAGAGTGGAAGAGACTGTGAGGGCAGCAGAGAAACTGATGAAATGGCTGCCCATCACATCGATAAGCACAGAGCATGTCAAATTCGATACCCAGCTCATGCAGAACCCTGAAATCAGCGGAATTGAGTACCAGCAGGGCGAACTGTACGGATACGAAATAAGAGAGTACCTGTTAGAGAAATACGGCAGGAAATGTGCATACTGCGGTGCCGAGAACGTGCCTTTGCAGATAGAGCACGTGGTACCCAGAAACCCAAAACACGGGCCGAGAGGCACGAACAGGGTTTCCAATCTCACGATTTCGTGCGAAAGGTGCAACCAAGACAAAGGGAACAAGCAACCCGAAGAATGGCTTGAGGAACTGCAAAAATCGAAACGAAAAATAGATCGGGTGCGAGCGGAGAACCTGCTGAAGGTGATTGCGAACCTGAAGAAACCGCTGAAGGATGCAGCGATGATGAATGCAACGAGATGGGCATTGTACGAGAGGCTGAAGCGTACAGGATTGCCGGTAGAATGCGGTACGGCTGCAAGGACGAAAAAGCAGAGGATAGAGCACGGATTTCCCAAGACCCACTATTTTGATGCTTGCTGCGTGGGTGCCAGCACGCCAAAAACAATCGAGATAAAGACGAAGTATACAGAGATATGGACGGCAGTAGGCAGAGGCAGCCGTAAAATGTGCAATACAGATAAGTACGGATTTCCGATAAGCCACAGGCAGAGGAAAAAGAGATATTTCGGATTTCAAACGGGCGATGTAGTGGAAGCCGAAGTTCCTTCAGGGAAATATAAAGGCACGTGGAGAGGCAGAGTGGCAGTGCGCGCCAGCGGGTATTTTGATATCAAAGACAGCAAGGGAAATCGTATATGTCAGGGAATTTCATATAGGTACGTAAGGTTATTGCAGTACGCGGATGGATGGCAGTATGAAAAAGAGAAAGCAGCTTATTAAAGCATGCGCTCCTCCCCATGGCTGAAGCCAGGGGCTTCCGCGCTATGCTTTTTGGTGATGAGCCGGCGGGGCGGAGCCGTCCCGGGCACGGATACAGGCCTTAACGCCGAACCCGCGAGAGCCGAATCGGTCTCATTAGCCGGTGAGGACGCCTATGGCAGGCCGGAGCGGGTTGTGCCGAAAGCCGTTCTGAATGATGTTTATGCTGATGCTTCCTATGACATCCCCGCATTGAAAGGATGCCCCAGGGAAGAAAGGCAGGCTGACAGACGGATATTCATGGCGAGTCAGGAACCCCCTGGCTTTAGCCATGGGGAGGCTCAGGCCGAATACCGAAAGAAGCACTCATTGCCGGATATATACTTGCAGTGGTATACATTCTGTACCTGCTGTACAGCAAGCGGTCCGTTACTAGCAACCTAACCGGCCTTGCAGTAGGGTTAGGCTTTACGTATTTGATTTGTGTGGTAAGCAGAGGTGGTATAGACTTAAATGATGTGCTGCTGTAGGGCATATTAGGTGCATTGCTCGGCTTGCAGAGGTTCGGATTAATGCTGGCACTTGCAATAGTAATTGCGTCGGTGTATTCGATAATAATGATGTGCAGAAAGGTATATATTTTGAAAAGTGCGATTGCATTTACGCCGTTTCTGACGGTAGCTGGTGTGATTTTGGGTATTGCGGGTTGGTTTAATGCAGAAATGTAATAGTATTGGTGTAACCTGCAAGATATTTCTACGATGGCATATAGTACGGAACGTACATGGAGCTTGCTATCAGGAAATCCAATGTTCCTGAAGAGCCAGGCTGGGAAGAAGCATATTCCCTTCAAAAAAAAGGGGGTGGGAGAAGTCACAAAGATATTGATAATACTCTACATAATTTCTCTTTGTACAAAGCAGAAGGTATGCTCTCACCCTTTTCCCATTTTGATACAACCGTAGCACTAGGAGCACCAATTAGCGATGCAAGTTCTCTTTGGGAAAGTCCCTTGCGCAACCTGGCGATTTTGATTTTTTGGCCTAAAGAGTGGTTGGTTGCATTTGTTTGCAACAACTCTTCAATGGGAATGGAAAGTACCTTGCAAAGTTTGTTTATATACAAATGAGATGGTTTGCTTCTATTTCTTTCCCAGTCGCCTATAACTGCACAAGGGGCACCCAATAATAAAGCTAATTGTGCTTGAGAAAGTCCCTTGCACAATCTTGCAACTCTGATTTTCTCGCCCAGAGAGTCATCCTTTGGACGAATAAGAGTATGAAGATTGACTCCTAGATAATCTGCTACGGCTTTCAGGTTAGATGGATAAGGAATGTGGCCTTCTTCAATACTTCTAATTATAGCTTCGCTTAGGTTAATCATCTTTGCAAGTTCTTTCCGTGTATATCTCTTTTTCAATCGCTCTAACTTTATCAGGTTTCCTATACTGTTATCATTATCGCTTTGTATGTTATGCAGTAATTTCACGTTTTCGGGGGTGATTTTAGTTTTTACAGAGAATTCAAAATATTGATGATTTATGTCATTTTGTGATGAACCCATGTCCGTGCGGCTATTACGGTGATTCTTATCATGAGTGTAAATGTACACCGTTGCAAATAAGAAAATACCTCAACAGGATATCGGGTCCCTTGCTGGACAGGATAGACCTATTCGTTGAGGTGCCTCCCGTGGAATATAGTTCTATCGCAGATGCAAAATCAGGAAGGTCTTCTGCTGAGATGAGAAAAAACGTAAATAGAGCCCGCCAGATGCAGATTGAAAGGTACAAAGGGATAAATGTATACAGCAATGCCCAACTAAGCCACCAGCAGATATCAAAATACATCACATTAGATAAGAAATCACAAAATTTACTTGAGAGCGCATACAGTAAAATGCGATTAAGTGTCAGGTCGTACTACAGGATATTGAAGGTGGCCAGGACCATTGCTGATCTCGAAGGATCGGAAGTTGTACGTTCTTATCATGTAGCAGAAGCATTACAGTATAAAGCAAATTTTCCTGTATTTAACGATGTGTTTTAAATATGATGTCAATTTTCTAAAAATTGTATTTTAGCATGTGATATGTAGATTGAAAGTGGTGGAGGAATAATATGAGTTTTGCTGTAGCCTATGATGGTAAGTTATATGTTGGTGATGCTGATTTTAAACTCGTTGATCAAAAAATACAAATACATCAAGAGTTTAAACAGAACCTTTCTATATGGATGGATGGAGCATTAAAGGTAAATCTGTATTCTATAGAGTATGATTGTGGCGTCAATGAAAAATGGATGGAGATTATTAATGTTTCGTCTCGCAACGTAACTATCAACAGAGCTGATAGCCTTTATGTTACTGTAGAACAACCATATTGTGAACTTCTTTATTTTACCAGCGGCTGGGGAAAAGAGTTTTCGCCTGCATGCAGGGCCCTTCATGATAGCTTTGAACTGAGAAATTTAAAAGGACGTTCTTCTGCTGATTTCTATCCATGGTTTGCGTTATTAGATAGCAGAGGTCATATATTGTCGGCGTCTGTTGCGTGGTCGGGCAACTGGGTTTTTCGCTTTGAAAAGGTTGGAAATGGGTACCTGATAAGTGGTGGTTTATCTGATAAAGACTTTGAAAAATCTCTAAAACCAGGCGAGATGATGGTTTGCCCTCGAGTCATTATAGTTGAAGCCGATAATTTTGATCTTGATGAGATGGCTAACAAGTATATAAGATGGGGTAGAAAATACTGGTATCCTTCTAATTCCATTTCCCGTGATTTGAGTGTAGAATGGAATCACTGGTGGCCATATGAAGATATTGATATAAATGAAGAAATATTTAAAGCCAACGTTGATAAAGCAGCACAGATGGGCATACAGGTATGCACCCTTGACGCGGGTTGGTTTGGTCCGTCTGATAAATACTCCCGTTGGTATGATGTACGTGGCGACTGGGAAATGGTCAATAGTGTTCGGTTTTCTTCGGGGATAAGGGCTTTGGCTGATTATGTACATGAAAAAGGCTTAAAATTTGGCATATGGTGCGAAATAGAAGCACTGGGCGAAAAAGCAGCATTAAGATTTAACCATCCTGAATTCGAAGCAAGGCGTGATGGCAAGTCTTTGGGGTATATTTGCTTTGGCAATCCTGAAGTACAGGAATGGGCTTTCCGTATGCTCGACCGCATTGTAACAGAGTACACATGCGATTGGATAAAACTAGATTTTAATCTTGATCCAGGGGCGGGTTGCAATAGGATTGATCACGGCCACGGTGAAGGTGATGGGCTTTATGAACATTATATGGGATATTATAGAGTGCTTGCCAGGCTCAGGGAAAGACACCCTGAGTTGCTTATAGAGAACTGTTCTTCGGGTGGGCTAAGAATGGATTTAGGGATAATGCGCAATGCCTATAATACGTATGTGAGCGACCCGGATACTCCTTTGCACGATTTACAGCTTTTCTGGGGTGCAACGCTTATACTGGCACCAAACGTTTGCTTGCATTGGCCGTGGTCTCATTCAAGAACAGATAAAGAAGGAAAAGCTCCTTATCCGCCTCTAGATCTTGTGAATCAGAGGATAGACAAGGCTATTTTGGATTGCTATGTGAGAATAGGCATGCTTAACTGGTTTGGTTATTCACACAAACTGGCTGAATTGCCTGAGTATGTATTTGAAAGATTGAAATACCATGTGGAATTCTATAGCAGATACATAAAGCCTTTTGTAGCAGAAGCCGATTTATACAGGCTGTGTGGACAAACTCTGAGAGAGGATTGTTTGCCGATCAAAGAAGGTTCTCCACATCTTGTAGATAATACAATTTGGGGTAAAGCGGGTGATAGATGGAGTGCTTTTCAATTTGTCATGCCGGATAAAAACAAAAGCGTTCTTTTTGTGTTCAGGATGCACAATTCTGAAACCACTCGACGGCTTAAACTAAAAGGGTTAGAACCCGATGCCACGTATGTTCTTACGTTCAACGATCGCGGAGAAAGGCTAGTGGCAAAAGGACAGGAATTAATGGAAGAAGGGTTAGTGTTTGACTACCTCGCTGAAGAGAATTCTGAAGTTGTATTTATTAGAAAAATTTAAATGGGGAATTTTAAGGAGGTATGGGAGATGTTATACAAAGGTGAAAAGACACGAGAAATATCATTCCCATTAGGAGGAATAGGTACAGGCTGTATAGGTCTTGCCGGAGATGGCAGGCTTATAGACTGGGAGATATTTAACAGACCGAACAAAGGAAGTTACAATGGTTTTTCCCATTTTGCAGTAAAAGCAGAGATGGATGGTAAGGTTATAGATGCGCGGGTGATGTGCGGAGATTTTCAGCCTCCTTATATAGGTGATTTGCATTACCCTAATTTCCAGGGGTTTGGCTTTGGAGTCAATAGATACTCCATGGCAGGATTACCCCATTTCAAAGAGACAGAATTTAATGGAGAATTTCCTTTTGCACAGATAAACTTTATTCATGAGCGCTTCCCAGGCTCCATAAAGATGACGGCTTTTAATCCATTTATACCCTTGAATGATAGAGATTCAAGTATACCGGCTGCTTTCTTCGAAATAGAGATAACCAACGTCACACAGGCATCTGTCACATATACTGTTGCTCTCTCACTAACCAACCCTTTAAAAGAAGGTATAAACGAATATAAAAAGGTAGACGATATAAACATGGTGCACCTTTATACAAATCTTAGCGATGATGATATAAACTACGGAGAGTTGTGCATAGCGACAGACTGGCAGGACATAAGCTATCAAGAATACTGGTATAGAGGAAGATGGTTCGATAATCTGGAGAAATATTGGAGAGACTTTACTTCGCCCGGCAGGTTGACAAACAGGACTTACAGGAAAGAGAATGATAGTTACCTACAAAACTCATCAACACAGGATACGTGCTCGCTGGTTGCCCATATACCTATAGAACCCGGCGACAGCAAAAAGGTCAGGTTTATTATAACGTGGCATTTCCCGAACTGCTACAATTACTGGAGTGATAAGACATGTGAAGGGGATAGCTGTTGTAAAAAACCAAGGACATGGAAGAATTACTACAGCACTATTTTCAACAGTGCAATTGAAAGTGCAGTCTACAGTTTAAAAAACTGGGATAGGTTGTATTTGCAGACACTTGCGTTCAAAGAAGCACTTTTTTCGTCAACCCTGCCACCTGAGGTTATTGACGCGGTATCGGCGAACATATCCATACTTAAAACTCCCACCTGCTTGAGGCTTGAAGATGGTTCATTCTACGGCTTTGAAGGATGTCATTGTGATTCAGGTTGCTGCGAAGGCTCATGCACACACGTTTGGAACTACGCTTATGCTTTGCCATTCCTTTTTCCTAAGTTAGAACGTTCCATGCGTGATCTGGACTTCAAATACAATCAAAGAGAGGATGGAGGCATGGCATTCAGGTTACTTCTGCCGCTGGGAAGCGGACGATGGAATTTCAGACCATGTGTTGATGGCCAAATGGGCAATATAATAAAGGTGTACAGAGATTGGAAAATATCGGGCAACACCCAATGGTTGAAACAACACTGGAATGCCGTTAAAAAAGCGCTTGAGTTTGCATGGTCTGATTCTAATGAGGACAAATGGGATATAGATAGAGATGGGGTAATAGAAGGGAGACAACATCATACTTTGGACATGGAACTCTTTGGGCCAAACTCATGGCTTACAGGTTTTTACCTAGCAGCACTTAAAGCTGCAGCTGAAATAGCTGAATATTTTGGAGAAAAGGATAAGAGCAAAGAATACATGGCTCTCTTTTCCAAAGGCAAAGAATGGGTTGACAACAACCTCTTTAACGGCGAATATTATCATCAGCTTGTAGACCTTAAAGATAGATCTGTACTTGAAAGGTTTGATAAAGGCTCTACGCTGACAGGTGACTCTGTAATCGAAGCCTATTGGGACGAGGAAGCGCAGGAAATAAAATATCAGATAGGTGAGGGCTGCGGAATTGACCAGGTTGTAGCTCAGTGGCATGCAAATTTATGCGGACTCGGTGAGATATTTGACAGGGAAAAGACTAAAAAGGCGCTGGCTTCTATATACAAATACAATTTCAAAAAAGATGGCATGAGGGACTTTTTCAATCCATGCAGGGTTTTCTGTCTTAACGATGAAAGAGGTGTTGTGATCTGCGAATGGCCATCACATAGGAAGAGGCCTGCTGTGCCTGTGACCTATGCCCAGGAAACAATGAATGGTTTTGAGTATCAGGTGGCCTGCCACATGATTCAGGAGGGTATGGTTAAAGAAGGCCTTGAGATAGTAAAGGCGATACGGGACAGGTACGACGGGTATAAAAGGAATCCCTGGAACGAGATTGAATGTGGCAGCAATTATGCGCGATCGATGGCGAGCTTTGCCTTGCTCCTGGCATTCAGCGGGTTTGAGTACGACATGGTCAATGGCATGATAGGGTTTTCACCGATATTGATTGATGGCATTAAACACTTCAAATCTTTCTGGTCACTTGAGCCCGCATGGGGCGTATTTGAACTTCATAATGGCAGGGCTATTTTGAAAGTGTGCTATGGTTCTTTGAAACTCAAGGTTTTTAGATTATCTGTACTCAAAAATAAAAGTGCAATAAGCATAAATGGGCGGAGGACAGATGAATATAGACAAGAAGGTGATAAAATAATTTTTGAAAACTGGATATCGGTGGATGAAAACAATCCGATGGAAGTTATATTTTAGATAACAGCATTTAAGATATCCATTGACAGATCCTCGGGGTCTTCCAGCCCCACTGATATCCTTAGAAGTTCATCTGTTATACCTAGTTTCTGCCTTTCTTTCCAGGGGACTGATGCGTGAGACATTTTAGCGGGGTATGAAAGTATACTTTCTACTCCGCCCAGGCTTACTGCTGTAAAGAATAATTTTACACGTGCTGTTATTTTTTTAGCTGTATTTATGTCTTTAACTTCAAAAGATAGTACTGCCCCGGGACCGTATGCTTGCTTTAAATGTAGATCATGACCTGGGTGTTCCGGAAGGCCAGGGTAATATACACTCTTGACAAAATCTTGCTTTTTCAGCCATTGTGCTAGATATATTGCACCCTGTTGCTCAGCGTCCAGTCTTACTTTCAGTGTTTTTATTCCTCTTAAAAGAAGCCAGCAGTCATGAGGATTTAATACCGCTCCCAGAGTATTTTGAACGAAATATATTTGCTTTGCCAGGTCTTTATCCTTTACTACCACTATTCCACCTAATACGTCGCTGTGCCCGCCGATGAATTTGGTGGCGCTGTGGACTACTATGTCTATGCCCAATTCCAGTGGCCTCTGCAAGTATGGCGACATAAAGGTATTATCTACGACGGTTATTATATTATGCTTTTTTGCTAATTCTGCGCAGGCCTTTAAATCGGTGATTTTCAGCAATGGATTGGAGGGTGTTTCTAGTATCAACATTTTCGTATTAGGCTTTATTGCATCCTCTATTTTGTTTGTGTCAGTGGTGTCGACGAAACTCACCTGGATATTATATTTTGAAAAATGCCTTGTAAGTGCTCGGTATGTACCGCCGTATATATCCTGTGCTGCTATTACGTGATCGCCTGTATCGAGGAGAGATAATACTGCTGACATTGCTGCCATTCCTGAAGAAAAAGCATAAGCACTGGTACCACCTTCCAAAATAGCCATGGTATTTTCCAGGGCAGTCCTGGTGGGATTTCCTGAGCGGCTGTAATCGTATAGTGGAGGGTTATCCACGTCATCCTGCTTAAAGGTTGATGTTTGATAAATGGGTATGCTCAACGCTCCGGTATGTTTATCAATCTCATTGCCATTGTGGAGTAATTTTGTTGCGTATTTCATGGTTGTGGACCTCCCAGTAACGCATGTTCTAAATCCATTATGAGATCATCGGAATCTTCAATTCCCACAGACAATCTTAAAATCCTGTCATTTAGACCTATCTTTTTTTTGAGATCATCGGGAATATCTTTATGGGTCTGTTCTATTGGATATGTTATAAGGGATTCTACACCGCCCAGGCTTTCTGCAAAAGAAATAATCTCTAAATTTTCCAGTATCCTTTTTACTAATGCGATATCTACGACTTCAAAAGATATCATAGCTCCAAATCCATTGGCTAATTCTTTTAAGATGTTATGGCCAGGATGATGGGGTAAACCAGGGTACAGTACTTTACTGATTTCAGGCCTGCATAACAGCCATTGCGCTATTTTTTGAGCGTTATCCTGTTGCCTATCCATTCTTACACCCAGTGTTTTTAATCCTCTTAGCAACAGCCAGCTGTCATTGGGTGATAGCACAGCTCCTGTGCTGTTTTGTATGAATCTCAGTTTTTCGGCAATATCCTGTTTGCTGGTTGAGACAATGCCTGCCAGCAGATCATTGTGCCCCGAAAGATATTTAGTGGCACTTTCTATTACTATATCCACACCTATTTTCAAGGGCTGAAACAGGTAAGCTGAGAGAAAAGTATTATCGAATATACACAACAGATTATTCCGTCTGCATATGTCTACTATTCTTTTGACATCGGCTATTTTCATCATGGGGTTTGTAGGCGTTTCAATGAAAATTGCTTTTGTGTTTGGTCTTATGGCATTTTCAACGCTTTCGATATCGGTTATATCCACACAGCTAAAATTCAGCTGATATTTTGAAAAAATCTGATTAACTATTCTATATGTTCCGCCGTACAGGTCATCAGAAATTATAATATGATCACCCGATTCAAATAACATAAATACCGCTGTTATTGCTGCCATTCCAGATGAAAAAGCCAGAGAATCCACCCCACCTTCTAATTGGGTTATGGCTTTTTCCAGCTGGAACCTGGTAGGATTTTGTGTCCTGGAATAATCAAAACCGGTTGATAGACCTAGTCCCCTGTGTATAAAGGTAGCCGATTGATAAATGGGCATGGATACCGCACCAGTTACATCTTCTCTATTTATTCCCGCTCTGACCAATAATGTGGATAGTTTCATTTTCGCAACCCCTTTCCCTCTGACCATTTAGTTTTTTACTTTACGGAATAATAATCGCTTTATTAATCTATAGTTTTTTGATAGGAATATATGTATTAGTTTAGTTTAAACTAACATAAAACTGGAGAAAAGTCAATATAAATATTTTTATTGACTTTTTTTCTTTTATGTGATATCTTAATAAAAAGAAATGTACAAATTCCTATCAAAATACTATGAATTATAGGCGGGGGGTTATTATGGAAAATGAGGAATTGATAGCAACCCTAAAAGATGGTGGGTTTATAAAACAAAAGCAAAAAGATTATTATTCCGTAAGAATAAGGGTGGTTGCAGGGAATATTACCGCTGAACAAATGAGAAAAGTCTCTCAGTTGGCTGAGAAATACGGCAGAGGGTATGTCACTTTTACCGTGAGATTAGGAATCGAAATTCCCTGGGTTCATTATACAAAATTGCAGGAGATAAAGCAGGAGATTGAGAATATAGGTCTGGCTTTAGCGGGCTGTGGACCCAGAGTAAGGCCTATTGTTGCCTGCAAGGGTACTGTATGCCCATATGGGTTGATTGATACCCAGGGATTAGCTCAAAAATTAGATGATGAATTTTTCCCAATGCCAGGATTTCCTCATAAGTTCAAGATGGGTATATCAGGTTGTCCCAATAACTGTTCAAAGCCCCAATTTAACGATTTAGGATTTCAGGGACAGGTGGAACCTGAGCTGGATGAGAAATTGTGCATGGGTTGTGGGTTATGCGCTGATGTTTGCGACAGTAAAGCTATTATCATGAATGAAAATAAAATTGCCGTGCGAGATGTAAATAAATGCATATATTGCGGAAGTTGCATAAGGGTATGTCCTACAGATGCATGGAAAGCTAAGAAGACGGGCGTAGCGGTTTTTGCAGGGGGTAAGTTTGGTAAAAAGCCCAGATTTGGATATCATGTGGCAGATATGGTGCCAATAGAAAACATTCCCGATGTTATAAAAAAGACCATGGAGTTCTATAAAAGTGAAGGGATTAAGAAAGAAAGACTTATTGATACCATTGATAGAGTAGGTCTTGAAGTATATAAAGAAAGGGTGTTTGGTAATGGAAGTGAGGATTGACGAAAAGCTAAATTTAGAAGGTGTGGTATGTCCTATTAATTTTGTCAAAGTAAAATTAAAGCTGGAACAGATGAAGAGTGGCGATGTTCTTGAAGTCATTTTGGATGATGGAGAACCTATAAAAAATGTACCCAGGAGCGTAAAAGATGAAGGGCATAAGATATTAAATGTAGAGAGAATCGGTGATAAATTTAAGCTCCTGATACAGAAAGCTTGAGGTGGTAATATGTTGACGGAAGAGCAGATTTTAAGGTATTCCAGGAACATAATATTGAAGGATATAGGTGGCACAGGTCAGGAGAAACTGCTAAATTCAAAGGTTCTTATTGTAGGAGCAGGCGGTCTGGGATCGCCTTCGGCATATTATTTGGCGGCAGCAGGTGTAGGAACTATAGGGTTAGTAGACTATGATATGGTGGATTTATCCAACCTCCAGAGACAAATACTCCACAGAACGCAAGATGTAGGAATACCTAAGGTAAAATCAGCAAGGGAAAAGCTTGAGGCATTAAATCCTGACGTAAATATAATTACGTATGAGGAAAGGTTATCGGTTGATAATGTACTGGATCTAATAAAAGATTACGATCTTGTAATTGACGGAGTTGACAATTTTCCTGCAAGGTACCTTTTAAATGATGCCTGCGTTTTTTCCAGAAAACCTCTTATAGAAGCTGGAATATTAAGGTTTGAAGGTATGATTATGACAATTATACCGGGGGAAGGACCGTGTTACAGGTGTGTATTTCCAGAACCTCCGGCAGAGGGTGCTGTACCTACGTGTTCTCAGGCCGGTGTATTAGGAGCTGTAGCAGGAGTGATGGGAACACTTCAGGCCGTAGAAGCAATAAAAGTGCTACTTAATATCGGAAGGCCGTTGAAAGGAAGAATACTCACGTTTAACGCTCTTGAAGGTACATTCAGAGAAATTAAATGGTCTAGAAAAAAAGATTGTCCTGTTTGCGGTGAGAACCCAACGATTAAAGAATTGATAGAATATGAGTTGCAGTGCGACCTGAGGGGGAAGAAAAATGATCAGGATTAAGAAGAGACAACTAAGCCAGATGCTGGATCAATTGCAAAGTGAAGCACCCTATGAAGGATGTGGAATCTTGTCGGGGATTGATGATGTGGTAATGAATGTATATCCCATGACAAATGGAGCCCATAGAGAGGATTTCTTTTTGATGGTTCCCGAAGAGCAGTTTAAGGTTATAAAAGATATACGAAAAAAAGGCCAGAAAATGCTGGCAGTGTATCACTCACATCCTACTAGCCGTGCATATCCTTCTGATAAAGACATAGAGATGGCCCACTACGAGGATATATACTATATAATAGTATCATTAAAAGATGGTGTTGATGTGAGAGCATATAAAATAAAGGGCAAACAGGTGAAGGAAGAAGATATTATAGTGGAGGAGGAATGAGTAATGATTACTATAACTTATAACGGGGAAAAGCAGAACTATGAAAGGGAATTAACAGTTTCAGAGTTTTTGAAAATTAACAATATAGATGAGCAGGTTGTCAGTGTGGAATTAAACGACGTGGTATTGAGAAGAGAGGAATACAGTACTGCTGTTATAAAAGACGGTGATGAGTTAAATTTGATGTATTTTATGGGCGGTGGATCCTTTGAAGAAAAGATATATGATAATATAGTCGAATTGATAGGTAGAACGCCCATAGTAAGGTTAAATAAAGTGGTATCAGAAGATGAAGCAGAAGTGCTGGTCAAGCTAGAATCCTTTAATCCGGGAGGCAGTGTAAAGGATAGAATTGCCTTTAATATGATAAGGCGGGCTGAAGAATCAGGAAAGTTAAAGCCGGGTATGACCATCGTTGAGCCTACCAGCGGAAATACAGGTATAGGGCTTGCCATGATATGTGCCGTTAAAGGCTATCGCCTTATACTGGTAATGCCTGATACTATGAGTATTGAGAGGAGAAATTTGCTGGCATCCTACGGCGCTGAACTCATATTGACACCGGGTATTGAAGGGATGAAAGGAGCTCTTAAAAAGGTTGAAGAGCTTTTAGAAAGCCATAATGATTATATCATGCTGAACCAATTTGAAAATCCTGCGAATCCAGAAATACATGAGTTGACTACCGGACAGGAAATACTTAAAGCTACAAAAGGGGAATTGGATGCCTTTGTAGCTGGTGTGGGTACTGGTGGCACTATATCAGGTGTGGGCAGGGTTTTAAAGAGAAGCAACAGTAATATAAAGGTATATGCTGTTGAACCTGAAACCTCGGCGGTTTTATCTGGAGAAAAACCTGGACCGCACAGAATACAAGGCATAGGAGCAGGTTTTATTCCTCAAACACTGGACAGAAACGTAGTGGACGAAGTAATTAAGGTGAATGATCAGAAAGCTTTTGAGATGTCTTTGAGATTGGCAAGAGAAGAAGGTATACTATGTGGTATATCCTCAGGTGCCAACGTTCTTGCTGCCATTCAAGTAGCGCAACAATTGGGTAAAGGTAAAAGGGTTGTAACTGTTTTACCCGATACAGGAGAAAGATATCTGAGTATGCACAGGTATTTCGCAATTAATTAGAGTTGCATTTTTGCAAATCAATTCCATATAAACAGATAGGAATACTATAATTAAAGCAAAGGAGGCTTTATAGATGGAGATTAAAGCTACAAATATAACATGGCACGCTGGTGTGATTACCGCTGAAGATAGGGAAAAACTTTTAAAACAAAAAGGTGTTGTTATATGGCTTACGGGGCTTTCGGGTGCTGGCAAGTCTACCATTGCCAGAGAATTAGAGAAAAGGCTTTATGATATGGGGCACCTATCTTATGTGCTGGATGGTGACAATATAAGGCACGGCTTGAATAGAAACCTGGGATTTTCACCGGAAGATCGCAAAGAAAACATTAGAAGGATAAGCGAGGTAGCAAAGTTATTCGCAGATGCTGGTGTGATAACTATCACTGCATTTATTTCTCCTTATAGAGAAGATAGGGATAATGCCAGAAAATTGCTACCAGAAGGTAAATTTGTAGAAGTTTACGTTAAATGTCCTCTAGAAAAATGTGAAGAGAGGGATGTAAAAGGCTTATACAAAAAAGCAAGAGCAGGAGAAATCAAAGAATTTACGGGAATTTCAGCTCCTTATGAACCGCCAGTAAATCCCGAACTTGTAATAGATACCGATAAGCTGTCACTGGATGAGTCTGTTGAAATGTTGCTGAATTATTTAAATCAAAAAGGAATAATTGCAGCCAATTAATTACAGGTATTAGGGAGGGGGACTTTAATTGCTTAGTACATGGGAGCCTGAGGTAGTAAGGATAGATGCAGACATACTCATAATTGGTGGCGGTACGGCTGGATGTCAGGCAGCAATAACTGCAAAAGAGAAGAATGGAGAGTTAAAAGTTGTTGTCATTGAGAAAGCGCATGTAGAGCGCAGTGGCTGCCTTGCTTCAGGGGTTAATGCTATAAATGCCTATTTAAATCCTGGTGAAACTCCGCAGTCTTATGTGGATTACGTAAAGAAAGATACGGCAGGTCTTATAAGGGATGACCTTACCTACACCATAGGAGAGAGGTTGAATAACTGTACCAGGAGATTGGAGGAGTGGGGACTTCCCTTTTTGAAAGATGAGAATGGCAATTATGTAGCTCGCGGCAGAAGAAGCGTGAGAATAAATGGAGAGAGGATAAAACCTATTTTAGCAGAAGCATTAAGAAAATCGGGTGCTTTGGTACTTAACAGGGTGGTGGCTACCAACTACATTGTTAAAGGTAGAAAGGTTATAGGCGCTTTTGCTTTTTCTGTGAGGGAAAACAAATTTTACGTCATTAGAGCAAAAGCTGTTATTTGTGCTACGGGAGGTGCAGCGGGTCTCTATAAACCTAACAACGATGGATCGGCAAGACATAAGATGTGGTATCCACCATTTAACACTGGCACAGGGTTTGCCATGGGATTAAGGGCAGGAGCGGAAATGACCAGCTTTGAAATGAGGTTTATAGCTCTAAGGATTAAAGACGTTCTCTCGCCTACGGGTACCATCGCTCAGGGTGTGCATGCTCCTCAGATAAATGCAAGAGGGGAGGCCTACTTAAGGAATTACGTGGACCGCTCCACTTACATGAGGCTGTATGCCACTCTAAAGGAGAATCGGGAAGGACGTGGCCCATGCTATCTGGATATAACCGGTTTAAGTGAGGACTATAACAGGATATTAAAAGAAGCATATCTCAATATGTCACCGGGTATCGTTTTAAAATGGGCTGACGAGGGAGTAGAGCCAACGGAAAAACCTGTAGAGATATGTGGATCGGAGCCTTATATTGTTGGTGGTCATGGATTGGCCGGTTACTGGATAGATAGTAGGCGAAGGACCACGCTGGAAGGGTTGTATGCGGCCGGTGATGTAGCAGGAGGCTCGCCTAAAAAATATGTCACAGGCAGCATGGCTGAAGGGGAAATAGCAGCAGAGGACGCGGTGGAATACATAAAGAATATTACCTTTGAATCGATAGATGAAAGCCTTATAAAAGAAGAAATTCAAAGGGTTTATACACCGCTTATAAGAAGTGATGGGTATAAAAAATTGGGGTTTAGCCCTGATGAATTTGAGGAGAGACTGCAAAAGATAATGGATGAATATGCTGGCGGTATATCTTCTTATTATGAGGTATACGAGGAGAAGTTGAATATCGCCAAAGATCTGTTAAAAGAATTGCAAAAGGATGTTAATAAGGGATATGCAGAGGATCTGCACGACCTGATGAAATATCATGAGGTTATAGATAGAATACTGGTGGCCAGAGCGGTGGTGGAGCACCTTTTATACAGGAAAGAAACCCGCTGGAGATGCTATCAGGAAAGGATTGACTACCCTTATAGAGACGATGAAAAATGGCTGAAATTTGTAAATTCTATCTATGATTCCTGTAAAGATGAGATAAAAATTTTAGAGCGTCCGTATACTAATGGAGAAAATTACTTAGTAACATGGCTTGGGAGTGGTATGAGTGGCTGTAAGGATTGATAGAGAGCTTTGTAACGGCTGTGGGAAACTGGATGAACCGCTATGCGTCAGAATCTGTCCTGGCGATCTGTTGTATAAAAATACTGACGGTAAAGCAGCAATTCGAGATACAAGAGATTGCTGGGATTGCGCAGCATGTATAAAAGAATGCCCTAAACAGGCTATCGAGATGTATTTGCCTGCTCAGATAGGAGGCCGGGGTTCTACACTAAAGGCCCGAAAGAGTAGAGATAAAATCATATGGATGCTAAAGAGAGCAGATGGTGTGGAAGAGATTATTGAGATAGAAGCTCATAGAATTGTATAAAAGTTATGGGGTGGGATATTAATGCCTAAGAGCAATGCGAAAAACTATAAATACGTAAAGATTTCTGAATTACCCCAATGGTTAGAAGCTTATAAAAAAGGCTTTGAATGTGTTAAAAAATTTTCAGCTTTTTCTATATATGAAAATTACGGCTTGTACGCTTATTTACTTGACATAGCTGATTACAGATTTGGAAATAAAAAGGTTGATGAACTAGCGGAAATATTATCGAAGTATACAGATAAGAGAATGTTTAAGTATGCCAATGACGAGTATATCATGAGCTTGATCCAGAGTTTATTACTTGAAGTTGAGAGGATAGCATTGATGTAAAATAGCTTAAAATTGATTTTGAGAGGAGAGTGTAATATGTCTATAAAACCCCACGGAGGTAGATTGGTTAACAGGTTCGTTGATGGTAACAAGAGGGAAAATCTGCTTGAAGAGGCAATGAGGTTAAGAAAACTTATACTTAATGATTTTCAGATATCTGATCTGGAACTTATCGCCAATGGAGGATATAGTCCTTTGACAGGTTTTATGAAAAAGGCTGATTATGAGAACGTCGTGGAGAATATGAGACTGGCTGATGGCACGGTGTGGAGTATACCGATAGTGCTGGGAGTTACAGAAGAAGAAGCCCGGACTATTGAAATTGATAAAGGTCTTACTTTGGCGGATAAAAGCGGACGGATTTTAGGTGTATTGTATGTGGAAGAAAAATATAAATACGATAAATATAATGAGGCCGAAAAAGTATTTAAAACCACAGATCCAGCTCATCCAGGTGTTAAACAAGTGTTTGAAAGAGGAGATGTGTTGATAGGTGGAGATATATTTTTGTTAAATCCCGTTGAACACAATAATTTTAAAGAACTGTATATAGACCCAGTTGAAACGCGAAGGATTTTTGAAGAAAAAGGTTGGAAGAAAATAGTTGCGTTTCAGACCAGAAATCCCATACACCGAGCCCATGAGTATATACAGAAAGTGGCACTGGAGATCTGCGATGGTTTGTTTTTAAATCCATTGGTTGGTCAAACCAAGAATGATGACATACCTGCTGATATAAGGGTTAAATGCTATAAAGTGCTTTTAGAGAAATATTATCCGAAAGACAGAACATTTATGTCTGCATTTCCGGCTTTCATGCGGTATGCAGGGCCGAGAGAAGCTGTATTTCATGCACTAATAAGGAAAAATTACGGAGCGACTCACTTCATAGTAGGACGTGACCACGCAGGAGTCGGAAATTATTACGGAACTTATGACGCTCAGCGCATTTTTGATGAGTTTGAGCCTGAAGAGATAGGTATAACCATACTTCCCTTTGAGCATAGCTTTTATTGTAAAGCATGCAATGGCATGGCTTCATTTAAGACATGTCCCCATGGAGATGATCAGCATATTGTATTGAGCGGCACAAAAGTCAGAGAAATGCTGGCCAATGGGATCATGCCTCCTGAGGAATTTACAAGGAAAGAGGTCGCGGAAATTTTGATGGATTATTATAGGTCTAAAAAAGATAAATAAAAAAGTATAAGATTAAAATTCGGGAAATTCTCTTTACGAGGATTTCCCGAATTATTTTTATGATAAATTGTTGATAATAAATTCAATAATTCAATACCCGATTAAAAATTTGAAAATTGCCTATATCTTTCGTAATTATTTTTTAATCCTATGTATCCTAATGATGTAATAAAAGAGGCTATTATAATTATTACAATATATATGTTATCTTCAATCATTGTATTAACAAGCGTAAAAGAAATTACCATCGAAGATACCGGTGAAACAATCCATATTATTAAGATCCTTTTAACTATATCGCTCTTCCATAGGTTTATACCACGATCGGATGTCCCGATTCCGAATATGGCCATAGTTGTAGCCTGAGTTAAAGGAACAGGTAATCCGAATATGGAAGCAATGATTACCAACGTGCCACTTGTAAATGAAACAACACATCCCTGCAGGAGTGATAACCTGGTAATCTTTTTTGAATTGGTCTCTAATACTTTACCACCCAATGCAACAGCTCCTGAGGCGACGAATATGCCGCCAAGAATAATTGCTTTATTTGTATTTATTAATCCCGTAGCCACTAAGGGGCCAACAGCGTTTGCAACGTTATTCATTCCAGCAGAAAATGCTTCATAGCAACCGGCTACAATCAATAGGAGAGCCAGCGCTTTTTGAACGATGTTCTGTTTTTGAAAAGAATATAGCTTGCTTTCTAAAAATGGAATCATTTTTCCCAATGCATAAGCTATACCGAAAGCTGCGAAAGGTAATATCAGCCAGATGCTCATAATAAATAAAATTTTTTGTATGTATAAAGACTGATATGCAACTCCCACACCTATTACCGAACCGACGGTCACTTCGCTCGTGGATAAAGGGATTCCCAGAATATTTGCAATGAACAGTGTAATGCAAGCTGATGCCAGTATAATTATTGTTATTTTAATATCAAATAAATTTGAAGGAATAATGCCTTCTCCAATGGTTTTAACGACCTCTTCTCCCCCGGTAAAAGCGCCCAGAATAATAGATAGACCTACTAAGACTAGTGCAATCCACTTTGTTTTTATAGCTCCTCCTCCATAAGCTGCTCCCATAGATGCGGCTGTACCACTTGCGCCTATGTTTATTGCAAAAAACAGGGAAATAAGCAGTGCAATAGCTAATAACATAAATTTTTGCCTCCTCGTTTTATATAGCAACCTAAAGTTCCTATATCCATGTAATCAAATCGGAATTTAGGATTTAACTAAGTTAATTATAAATGGTAATATAAACTCTGTCAACGATTTTTCGAACAAAGATAATAAAAAATGTTGACAAAATCTATATGTTTAGTGTAAAATAAGATTGATAATGATTATCATAATCATATTTGTAAGGAGGGTTTTTATGTTAGCAGGGATATTAATTACAATCCGCGAAGGACTGGAGGCATTTTTAGTCATAGGCATACTATTAGGATATCTTACGAAAATCAACCAAAAAAAGTACTTTAAACATGTATGGCTGGGTGCTATTGGTGCTATAGTCTTTAGTGTTATTATTTCATTTATATTCCGGGCTTTAAAATTTAGTTTTGAAGGCGAAGGCGCTGAATTGTTTGAAATAGTTGTTGCAGCAGTAGCCATTATCCTCCTTTCATATATGGTTGTATGGATGCAAAAGCAGAGCAAGAATATAAAAGGTGAGCTTCAAGCAAAGATTGATGAGGTTTTGTCAAATAATCAGGTATGGGGCATAGCGGTGTTGGCATTTGTAACAGTGATAAGAGAAGGAATAGAAACGGCGCTATTCTTAACCGCCTTGAAAGGTGAAGGTTTATTATTAGGCTCATTTATGGGGTTATTAATAGCTGCAATAATATCTGCATTATTATACAAAACAACAGTAAAATTGAATTTAAGGAAATTTTTTATGATAACCGGATGGCTTTTAATATTCATTGCAGCAGGTTTGACATCTCATACAATTCACGCATTAGGAGAATTGGGCATAGTACCTCCGATAATTGAAAAGGTATGGAGCCTGGAATGGTTAATTCCAGACGAAAGTTTATTAGGTAAGTTACTGCACGCGTTTATTGGATACGAAAGCACTCCGTCTTTAATGCAGGTTATCGCCTATAGTGCTTATGTATTGATTGTAGGTAAAATGTTTACAAATAATTCGAAGGAAACCACCTAATGCGTACGATCATCACAATCTCTTGTAATAAACAATAGGAGATATTAAAATAAAATTGGATAGACAGGGTAATATCTATAATAGCATTAAATTGTGGTGATGATAAGATGGAAGATAAAAGAAACATCCTGGTAGTTGATGATGAAGAACAGATCATCAATGTACTGAAAGCTTATCTGGAGAAAGAAGGATATAATGTTTATACCGCATATAGCGGTAAAGAGGCACTGGATATATTTTATAAAAATACTATAGATTTTATAATTTTGGATCTGATGCTGCCTGATGTTTCCGGTGAAGAAGTTTGTAAAAAGATAAGGTTGAAGTCCCAGGTACCTATACTCATGCTCACAGCAAAAGCGGAAGAGGAGAACAGGATAAACGGCCTTGATATCGGTGCGGATGATTATATGGTAAAACCATTTAGCCCTAAAGAGGTTATGGCCCATGTGAGGGCCATATTGAGAAGGGTTGACCATAACTCTATAAAAGCTGATATAATAGAGTTTAACAATGGCGACTTAACTATAGATTTTGATAAAATGGAAGTCAAAAAACAGGGTCACAACCTGAAATTGACGCCGATGGAATTCAAGCTGTTGTCTATATTAGCTAGGAACATAGGAAAAGTGTTTACCAGGGATGAACTGGTGGTAAAAATGCAGGGTTATGATTATGATGGGTTTGAAAGGACCATAGACACTCATATCAAAAATTTGAGGCGCAAAATTGAGGATGATAAAAACAAATACATCGTTACGGTATATGGTATAGGCTATAAATTTATGGAGGCTAAAGATGTATAAACTCAGAACGAGGTTAATATTGTTGATAACAGGCAGTACCATTTTTTCAATAGTGCTGGTGAGTTTAATCACCAACATCACTTTATTTAACAAATTCAATATTTATATGATGGATGAACAGGAAAGCAGGATTAAAGAATTAATTCAGCTAATTGAAAACTCTTATTCAATAAATAATCGGTGGACACAAGAGGCCTATAATAACATAAGATTGTCTCCGCTGATGATGGAATTTGACGTGACTATAAAGGATGTAAATGGCAAAATCGTATTCAGACACTATATGGTTCAAGAAATGGCTGAAATGCATAAGAATATGATGAAGGAAATGGGTAGAAGCATGGGAGGCATGAACCCCAATAATATGATGGACCATGAAAACGGCAAGTATGTTACGAGATCATATACACTTACATCTAATGGAAAAATAATCGGTACTGCTCAAATTGGCTATATAGGTCCTTTCTTGGTAACTGAAAGAGCAATAGAGTTTACCAGAGGGATTAATTCTTCGATAGCCTATGCTGCTATTATTTCAATACTGGTAGCTATAATACTGGGAATACAGTCGTCTAAGGTGATATCGGAGCCTATTTTAAAAATAGCAGATGCGGCAAATAGTATCAGAAAAGGTGAATTAAACACAAAAATAAATATAAACAATAAGGTACAGGAACTGCAGGTGCTATCAAATTCCATAAATCACCTGGCAAGATCTCTAAGTGAGCAGGAAGCCCTTAGAAAGAGGCTGACGTCTGATATATCCCATGAGCTCAGGACTCCTCTTACAATATTGCAGAGCCACATTGAGGCTATCAGTGATGGTGTATGGGAGCCAACCCCCGAAAGGTTGGATGTGTGCAAAAACGAAGTAATGAGGTTGATTAAGCTTGTAGAGCAGCTGAGGCATTTAACAGATATAGAAAATGACGATATTAAACTAAATATAGAAAAGTTTAGCATGACGGAGCTTTTAAACGAAATTGTAGATAGCTTTGAGTATCAGATTATGAGCAAGGGGATAAAACTAAAGCGCCAAATAAAGGATAATGTATTTATTGAAGGCGACAGAGACAAGGTCAGCCAAGTAATAATCAATATCATTTCCAATGCCGTCAAATACACCGATTCCGGAGGGTTTATAAGAGTAGAATTGGAGGAAGATATGGGGCATGTCTATGTAAGCATACAGGACAGCGGTATAGGTATTCCAAAAGAGGACTTACCTTATATATTTGAAAGGTTTTACAGAAGCGATAAGTCTAGAAGCAGAAAAACAGGAGGTGCAGGGATAGGCCTGACAATAGCTAAGACTTTGGTCAAAGCCCATAAGGGCGATATTGCGGTGGAAAGTGAAGAAGGAAAAGGGACGAAGTTTGTGGTAAAACTCCCCAAAATTTATTATTGACAAAAATAATAATAGGTGGTAATATAAAAGTGTACCCAACGAGGGTATAGTATATTAATAGAGGTGATATACATGGTTAAAGATCCAGTTTGCGGAATGACAGTAGATGAAGGTAAAGCACCGGCAAAATCAGAATACAATGGAAAAACATATTATTTCTGTTCCAACCACTGTAAGACAGAGTTTGACAAAGATCCTGCAAAGTATGTAAAGGAAGATACTGGCCATATGAGCCATGGCAGCCACTGTTGCTAATTTAGAAAAGGGAAGCTACTTTTAAGTTTCCCTTTTCTACAACTTTTATTTTAAAGTCGAGTAAACCGATATAATTACTATAAATAAAAGATTAATGTTACTGGCGCATAGAAACGGAATCCGATTACAAAATAAAAGATAAGGAGGTTTCAATATGGAAGTTGTGGATAAGGAGGCAGCAAAAGTAAGTTTAAAGCTTAAAGGTATGACGTGCGCATCCTGCGCCTCAAGGATAGAAAAGGCGCTAAAAAAGATGCCCGGTGTAAGTGATGCTAATGTAAATTTCGCTGCGGAAAAAGCCACCATAACGTATAATCCGCAAGATGTAGGTGTAGATGACTTTGTAAAAAAGATCAGAGATGTTGGATATGATGTTATAGAAGACAGAACAACTTTAAAGTTAAAAGGCATGACATGTGCTTCTTGTGCCATGAGAATTCAAAAAGCATTAAGTAAAACACCAGGTGTGAGAAATGCCAATGTAAACTTTGCCACAGAAACAGCGGTTATAGATTACAATGCAGAGCAAGTAAGTGTAAATGACCTTATAAAAGTCGTAAGGAAAGTGGGTTATGATGCCATTGAAAAGACCGAAGGTGTTGATATAGATAAACAAGAGAAAGACAGAGAAATAAGACATCTTAGAGTTCTCTTTATAATATCGGCGATACTATCAATACCGCTGGTTTTAAATATGATTTTAGAATCCGGATTTGGCATAATGACTTTCCTGGGCAATCCATATTTAGAATTGGTTATAGCTACCCCAATCCAGTTTATCATAGGTTATAGATTTTATAGAGGCGCTTATCACGCTCTATTAGGTGGATCTGCAAATATGGACGTGTTAATCGCCATGGGTACGACAATAGCTTATTTTTACAGCGTATATAATGTATTTGCCGGTGTTCGTGGACAGCTCTATTTTGAAGCAGCTGCTGTCATAATAACACTGATCCTTCTGGGCAAATACCTGGAGGCAGTAGCAAAAGGCAGAACCTCTGAGGCTATTAAAAAACTCATGGGACTTCAAGCCAAGACTGCCAGGGTAATAAAAGACGGGAAAGAGGTTGACATACCTGTTGAAGAAGTTCAGGTAGGAGATATAGTGGTTGTAAGGCCAGGTGAAAAAATACCGGTAGATGGCAAAATCATAGAAGGTTATTCAGCTGTTGACGAGTCGATGCTCACAGGTGAATCCATACCTGTTGAAAAAAGAGTTGGTGATGAGGTTATCGGTGCGACGATAAACAAGACAGGATCCTTCAAGTTTGAGGCTACAAAAGTAGGAAAAGATACAGCGCTGGCACAGATAATAAAGTTGGTAGAAGACGCTCAAGGTTCTAAGGCGCCGATTCAGCGTCTGGCAGACCAGATCTCGGGTATATTTGTGCCTGTGGTGATAGGAATAGCGGCAATAACATTTTTGGTATGGTATCTTGGGTTTGGCAATCTATCCATGGGTATAATAAGCGCTATAGCCGTTCTTGTCATTGCATGCCCATGCGCACTGGGGCTTGCTACACCCACATCAATAATGGTGGGTACAGGTAAAGGCGCGGAAAACGGCATACTCATAAAAGGTGGAGAACACCTGGAGAGAGCTCATAGGATAAACGCCATCGTCCTGGATAAGACAGGTACAATCACAAAAGGCAAGCCGGAGGTTACTGACGTAATTAAAGTAAATGATTATAATGAGAGCGATATATTGAGGTTTGCAGCTATAGCTGAAAAGAACTCAGAACATCCCCTAGGGGAAGCAATAGTAAATAAGGCAAAAAGCGACAATATAAGCCTGGATGACCCCCAGGACTTTAAGGCGATACCTGGGCATGGAGTATATGCCAGAATTGACGGCAAGGACGTTTACATTGGGAATAGAAGGCTTATGCAAAAAGAAGGAATTGCTATAGATTCCATAGAAGAGAAATTAGATAAGCTAGAAGAAGAGGGCAAGACCGCGATGATAATGGCGGTTGACGGCAAACTGGCTGGAATTGTGGCGGTAGCAGATACGGTGAAAGAGAATTCAAAGCAGGCGATAGATCAGCTAAAGAAAATGGGGATAGAGGTCTGGATGATAACAGGCGACAATAGGCGAACAGCTAGTGCCATAGCAAAGCAGGTAGGCATAGAGCATGTTTTAGCAGAGGTATTGCCTGAGAATAAGGCGGAAGAAGTAGAGAAGCTCAAAAAACAGGGCAAGATAACCGCTATGGTAGGAGATGGGATAAATGACGCTCCGGCATTGGCTGCATCAGATGTAGGTATTGCTATAGGAACAGGTACAGATGTGGCCATTGAAGCCGCTGATATAACACTTATGAGCGGTGATCTGATGGGAATACCTACTGCTATCAGATTAAGCCGCGCTACCATGAGGAATATAAAGCAAAACCTCTTCTGGGCATTTATTTATAATATAATAGGTATACCAATATCTGCTCTTGGATTTCTGAATCCAGCCATTGCCGGTGCGGCTATGGCGTTTAGCTCGGTTTCTGTGGTTACCAATGCTTTGAGGCTTAAAAGATTCAAACCTAAGATGGCCAGATGAGTTTTAAAATGGTCCTTATAACGGACCATTTTTCTTCATATTTTCTCCACAATTAAATTGTATGATGTATATGTGAAAAAAACGAAGGAGGTAATAAAAAATGAAAAGTAAGTTATTAATAGCACTTGTGTTATCTGTTGTGTTAATAGGATTAATTGGAGGGATGGCTCTGGCGTAATGGTCACAATCGTAATTTTTTGACTTAATTCCGACTATTCAAATACGAAAACAAGATTTAAGGAAGGAGAGTTTTCTTGGTTGAGTTATTTAAGATAGGACACATATCTGTGTACTTATTTGGCCTGATGATAGCTATTGCAATCGTTGCAGGATTGTTACTAGCGTATAAAGAGGCTATCCGTAAAGGGGTAGATGCTAACGAATATTTAGATTTCCTTTTGTATTTGGTATTATTCGGGATTGTAGGTGGAAGGCTGGGCTATGTAATATTCTTTAATCCAAAATATTTTATAAGTCATCCACTGGATATAATCAAAATAAATAACGGCGGCATGTCTATACAGGGCGCTATAATATTTGCGACATTGTTTGCTATATGGTACACCAAAAAGCACAAGAAGAATTTTTGGGTTTTTGCCGATATAGTTGCGCCTTCGCTAGCATTGGGCCAGGCTATAGGCAGGATTGGGTGTGACGTGTTTGGCGTTCCTATGTCAAAAAAATGGTTTTGGGGTGTCCCATATAATGGTCAATGGGTTCATCCAGCACAGGTTTATGAATTTACGCTGGATTACATCCTGTTTTTTGTATTGTGGAGAAAGCGCAAAAATATCGATTATAATGGACAGTTAATTTTGTGGTATCTGATATTTTTTAGCGCAAACAGGGGCATTGTTGAGTTTTTCAGGACAAATCCCATAGTATTTGGACCTTTCTCCATTGCCCATGTTTTAAGCGCGGCAATAATTGTTGCTGGCTTGTGTGCTATGTATGTCCTCAAAAAACGCAGTAGGGAGGAAGTGAAGGGGAATGGAGTAGTATCCAGAGGAGAAGCTATTGAGGACGGGCTTATCGTGACATTATTATACATCATATCCTTGATGATATATTATGGCATAAGGAGGGGTTTTGTTTTATGAGCAAATTAGTAAAAAGAATAACATTTGTTATCATTGTGATAGCATTAATATCTTCTGTATTTTATTTTGAATCAAAATTTTCCAAACCAAAAAACGTAGTAGATAATCCCAAGCAAGTGACTCAAAATAATAAAACATCGGAGAAAAAAGATACATTAAAAGCAGCAAACACATCTACTACAAAGATAAGTCCTCAGGATCTTCTGATAACCAACGATGAAGGCGATATAAGCATTGGCGTAAGCTATATGAATCCCATACAAGATGATAAAGACAATCTGGTTTTTCAGGTATTTTTAGACAACCATCAGGTGGATCTATCTCAACTCGACTTAAGCGGAAAGGTATTGTTTACTAATAGCGAGGGTCTCAAGGTTGACAATGTAAAATGGTCAATAGAGGGCTCTGGGCATCACGTTGTCGCCTTTATAAAAATACCAAAAAAGATAAACGGCAAAAATTTGATCACACCCAATACCAAATATATTCAGTTAGAGTTGCGGGACATAGGCGGGGTTAAATCCAGAGTATATAAATGGGACGAAAGGTTCTTAAAATAAGGAGGAACTATAGGTGTCTTATGCATTACCTTTTATAGCAGGCGTTGCTTCGTTTTTATCCCCATGTATAATACCCATGATAAGCGTATATTTCTCGCTGATAACCGGCATGTCCATAAAAGATCTAAAGGACGTAGAATTTCACAGGACGATGAGAAAGTTTATTCTCATTAATACCTTTGTGTTCGTACTTGCCTTTACAATCGTTTTTACTTTAGTCGGTGGGTTATCAGGTACTATAGGTAAGTGGTTGAGCAGTTATATTTCGGTAATGAACGTAATCGGCGGGATACTGATTATAGCAATGGGTTTAAATTTAATCGGTTTAATCAATTTAAACTTTTCATTTTTAAGCAAATACAGTGCACATGACATTAAAACATCTTCCAGGTATCTTACTACTTTTTTGATAGGCCTATTTTTTGCTATAGTGTGTTCCCACTGCATAGGGCCGGTATTATATTCCATGTTAATATATACCGCCACGACGGGAAGTACGCTAATCGGTATGAAGACCATGTTCCTGTTTTCTATAGGCCTTGCGGTGCCATATTTGCTGGTAGGTTACTATATGCCAGAGGCGATTAATGTCATAAAGAAAGCAAAGAAATATCAAAATATTATATCAGCAATTTTGGGAACTTTTCTGATTTTCCTGGGGTTCCTGACGATCTTCGGCAAGATTCAGGATTTAACGGCATTTTTAAGCAGATTATTGCCGTTTAAACTGCCATTAGGAATGTAAGCCAAGGAAGAAGAAAAGGAGGATAAAAAAAGCGTGATTCTACTCAGCGTAAGCCTGGTATCAATTTCTCTATTTATTTATCAGGTGATATTGAACAGAATATACTCCACGTTGTTCTGGTATCATTATACATTTTTAATCACATCTTTTGCCATATTCGGCTTAGGTATAGGCGGCATAGTAGCATATAACCAACGCCAAAAAGTCAATGCCTTTGAGGTCCAATCACTGTATAAAAGTATTATAATGCTGTCTATTTCCTATATAGCTTCATTGGGTATTATATATATCTTGCCCTTTCAAAATGATTTATTGGTTTACTTGATTTTAGCGGCCCTGCCTTTTGTAATAGGTGGATATTATTTTTCATCTGTATTTAGAGAACTGGCCGGAATAAGCAATAAGTTGTATTTTGCAGACCTGATAGGGTCGGGATTAGGCAGCGTAGTTGTATTGCTGTCATTAAATAACCTTGGAATATTCAGGTCTGTAATTTTGATATGTATTATTTCATCGCTGGCGGCTTTGCTTTGCGCAAAACATTTTAAAGTGAAATCGGTGTCCAGCTGTATTCTTCTGACGATATTTTTAATTGGTCTTTTTATCCCGGCCCGATATGTTTATTCGATTGAACAAAATTTCAATGGGTTTATCACAAATAAAACAAAAACCCTTGGCAGCCTTTATGAATCTGGTAAAAAAGGTAAAATTGTATTTACTAAATGGAATGTATTTTCCAGAACAGATGTTATAAAAATAGAAGGAGATCCCAATGAGATGATATTGACGATTGACGGTGCTGCCAATGCGCCTATGTATAAATTTGACGGTAAAATAAGCAGCTTAAATAAATACAAGAAGGATATTGAATACCTGCCCTTTTCTTTTGGGCGCAATGATAAGACGTTGATAATCGGACCTGGCGGAGGAAGAGACATACTTTATGCACTGACCGGGAATAGCAAGGATATAACCGGCGTAGAAATTAACACGTCAAGTATAGATGCGGTAAAATACTTTAAGGGATTTAACGGAAATATTTACGGCAGGCCGGAGGTGCGTATTTACGGACAAGACGGTAGAAACTTTATAAGAAAATCAAAAGAAAAGTATGACGTTATATACCTATCATTGGTTATGACCAATGCATCGCAAAATATAGGATATGCTCTTTCAGAAAATTATTTGTATACCATAGAGGCAGTGCAGGATTACATGGATCATCTTGCTGAAAACGGGAAAATCGCATTTTTAGCTCATGACGAGGAGGACTTAAGTAAATTAGCAGCAACTATTATCCACGCGTTAAACAATAAAGGTATACCAATTAAAGACACTCCAAAGTATATAGCTATATTTAGGCAAAAAATGGCGCAAAACGAAGCCGGCGACGAGCATATTCACTATCCGATGCTTATTGTAAAAAATAAACCTTTTACCGTGACGGAAAGCAATCAGCTGAAATATACTGCTGCAAAAGGCCAGAATTCTCCACTGTATATACCACACGTTGCCGAAAAAGGTCCGCTTTATCATATAAGCAATGGGCACTTATCCCTGACAGGATTTGAATCGGGTTTCCCTTTCAACGCAACACCTGCAACTGATAATAAACCGTATTTTTATAACTTTAATAAAGAAACTTTACTGGTATTAATGGTGATACTATTTACTGTATTATTGGGCAGTGTTGTATTATTTGCACCAATTGTATCACGCAATAAAATTTTAAAACCTGCTTTATACTTCAGTGGCTTGGGAATCGGTTATATGCTTATTGAAACTCCACTGATACAGAAATTTATACTTTATTTAGGACATCCTGTAATTGCTTTTACTTACATACTTGCTGCGCTGCTAATAGGCAGTGGGATAGGAGGATATTTTAGCAATATAGGGCTATTTAATCCCCTTAAAAAAATATATATGCCTGCTTTAATAGTGGTGGGGATAAGTATAGCGCTGGTAAGTTCACTTAGTACAATATTTAACATTACATCTCACTTTAACTTACTTAATAAAATACTTATTTCAACAGCTTTGGTTATGATTCAGGGCTTTTTTATGGGGATGCCGTTCCCCAGAGGTATAAGGATATTAAGCGCCAGTGGCAATGACGATATAATAGCTGTAATGTGGGGTGTTAACGGAGTAATGTCCATAGCCGGCTCCGTATTATCTGTTATATTGTCAATGGAATTTGGATTTAACATCGCTATACTCGCTGGAGGGGTTGTATACGCCCTGATAAGTTTAAGCAATAAATTTATCCTCGGTAAATAAAGTTAATTGACTATTTCAAAGACATCGTCTATAATACCCATAGAGGGTAGAGGTAATTAGAAAGGAGAGTTTAATATGAACAGCGAAATATTGTATATAATAGTATTTGCAGGTGTTATGTTTTTGATTCATTTCTTAATGTATAAAGCAGGTATGGGTGGTTGCTGTGGAGGCCATAATAATCATAGCAATCATAGCAGTAATCACGATAATGAAAAAAGGCTTACCCATAAAACTCACGAAAATTATACCTTAGAAAATGGTGAAGTGAAAGAGGAGAATAAGTTCTAATTAAATAGCAATATAATTTTTGTAAATTACAATATTAAATACAACACTTTTTACAGAATTGATAAAATCATAAATTGTAACCACGTATGATATGTCTGTTTCCCCCTATAGGGGAAACAGAAACCATAATCTTACATTTTATCGCGATATAATCTCATCCGTTGTAGTCATTATGCATAACTAATAGTTTTACTAATCTCCTGTAAAAAATATTCTTCAGGTGTCATATATTTTAAGGTCTTCCTTGTAAGTTGATTGTGCTAAATTTATCACCTCTCGGCATCATTATACACAACTAATGTTAAAAATTTGTTGATTTTATGTAAAAATTTAACTTGAAGTCGGTTAACATCCACTCCCCACAGGACATTCATGATGCTAAATACATTACCATTGGAGGATGAAAATGGTCTTAAAATTGTGTATAATATTCTTGTAATATAAAAATGGGAAGTGTAGGAGGGATATTATGTATACTGTTACTATCATTTATGATACTAGATCAGGGAATACTGAAAAAATGGCAAAAGCTGTAGCGGAAGGTATTCAAAGAGAAGGTGGAGTGAAGGCGGTTATAAAGCATGTTGATGATGCCAGTGGGCAGGATTTATTAAACTCAGAAGGTATTATTATTGGTTCACCTACTCATTGTGGATTGATGTCATGGAAGTTAAAGAGATTTTTTGATGAGAATACCAAAATAGCATGGGGTAAAGTAGATGGACGTATTGCCGCGGCTTTTTCTACCTCAGGTGGTTTGGGTGGTGGAAACGAAATGACACTATTATCCATATTAAATGCTTTAATGAATTATGGCTTTATGGTTTTTGGATTACCCGAATATGCTGCACCAGGTGTTACAGCCCATTATGGAGCGGTATCAGTACAAACCCCAGGGGAACATGAGCTAGAATCTTGCAGGATTTTGGGACAAAAAATGGCGAGATATGTAAAGATGATAAATGGAGAGAAAATAAGGTGAACATAAATGAGAATAAGTGCTTGTATTATCACAAAGAATGGAGGAGCTTCTCTGATTCGATGTATTGAAAGCATTAAACAATTTGTCAATGAAATTGTAGTGGTTGATACGGGGTCAATTGATGCTACAGTACGCATGGCATCTAAATTGGGTGCAAAAGTATATAATTATCCCTACGAAGTGTTCAGCTACAAGGATGCTAAAAATTTTGCTATCGACAACGCGACAGGGGATTGGATATTGTCTATCGATTCAGATGAAGCTCTTTCTTGTAATTATGGTCAGAAATTGAGGAAATTAGCGCAAAAAGGGAACTGCAAGGGTTATGCCTTGTTGGTGCAAAATTATTATCCCAATGGACGCTGGTCTTCATTCCCTGTGACTAAATTTTTCATTCGGAATCCCGCTGTAAGGTATGAAAAAGATATTCATGAGACGGTTAATTATGCTCTTCAACGTATAGGATGTGTGCCAGAAATAAAAGGAATCTATATACACCATTACGGGTACCTTGAAGATCCTGACACCTTAAAACAAAAAGCATATCGTTACTACGATCTTCTTGAGAAGCAATTAAAGGCTACTCCCGACGATGCAGCCAGCTGGTGGTATCTGGCCCTTTCTACTGCTGCATTGGGAAAGTTGCATGAAGCCATTGATATTGTTCATAAAGCAATTCACATTGAACCGCAAAATAAAATACCTCGTTTATTTTTAGCGCGTTTTTACATGGGTTTGCAAGACTATACCAAGGCAATAGGTGTTTTAGAACAAAGCCTGTCAATTCGCGAACAGGAATTCTGGAATCCGACCATTTATAATCTTTTGGGAATGTTGCACCTTACATTGGGCAATAAAGATAATGCTATAAATTGCCTCAATGAAGTAATAAAAGTGGAATCTGATTTTGCCCATGCATGGGTAAATTTAGGAATTGCTTATGAACAATTAGAGAATTGGGAACAGGCACTGGAGTGTTATTTAAGGGCAGCTCAGCTAAATCCGGTTCTTCTCGAGCTTAAAACTACACAGGAGGCTCACTTATATAGCTTTCAAGAGGATGTATCATCTTTATATCGTGGTTTATCTGAACATATAAATTACTGTAGTAAAAAATTGGGATGTAAACGGTAAAGATTTAATAAAAATTTTTGCTTGATAAAAAAGAGGGGGAGAAGATAAGTGCCAATAATAGAGGCGAGAAACTTATCAAAAGTGTTTTACACGTCGGTCCGAAAAGAGGGGCTTAGAGGTGCGTTAGCTGGCCTTTTCCATAGGGAAAGGAAAGCGGTTTCAGCCGTCGATAACGTCAGTTTTGACATAGAAGAAGGGGAGCTGGTAGGGTACATAGGGCCAAACGGCGCAGGAAAATCCACGACGATAAAAATGCTCACAGGTATACTATATCCGTCAGGTGGCGATGTAAGTGTATGCGGGCTTTCACCCCACAGGGATCGCGTGCGTAATGCTAAGAATATCGGTGTTGTCTTCGGACAGAGAACACAGCTGTGGTGGGATTTGCCTGTCGTTGAGTCATTTACTTTATTAAAGCGGATATACGATGTACCTGATAATGTGTATAAGAAAAATATGTCTGACTTTATAGAAATTCTGGGTCTGGAAGAATTCATAAGAAAACCTGTAAGGCAACTGTCGCTGGGGCAGAGGATGAGAGCCGATATAGCGGCCTCTTTAATACACAACCCTAAAGTCCTCTTTTTAGGAAAAACCGGCGGGAATCCTCTCTAATTTATTAGAGAGATGAAAGCCGGCTATTTAATTGTAAATTGCATTGGTGTATACTATATGTGTAAAAAAATAAGCTTAAAAAGCGAAAGACGAGGGGGTGAAAAAGTGAAACTAAAGAAAATCAACCCTGATTTTAAACAAAGGGTTATACAATTTGAATTAAATCCTGATAAAAAACAGAGCATAATACTAAATTCCTTGACGTATGCCTCATCAAAATTATGGAATGTAGCAAATTATGAAATAAGAAACTGGGACAAAGGTAGCGGACAAAAATACCCTGACTGGTATGACCAAAAATCAAGGCTAAAAAAT